>JALVAQ010000040.1 GCA_027011095.1 Bacteroidales bacterium | reverse complement strand
TTGCTTCGCCTGCCATAAAGGAGGTGTTTTGTTAATGGTTAAATTGTTAATATTCAATATTCAACGCTCAATATACAATGCTCAAGTTTAAATAATCGCTCAACAGTTGTTAGTTGTTTATTGAATGTTGCTTATTGCTCATTTTTTATTTTTAAATTGTTAATATTCAATATTCAACGCTCAATATACAATGCTCAAGTTTAAGTAAATCGCTCAACAGTTGTTAGTTGTTTATTGAATGATGTTTATTTTTTGTTTATTCTATTAGGTGCAAACTTTTGTTACCCCCCTCTTCCCTAAACTTATTTGCGAGTAAAAATAAGAAAATTGTAGCTGCAATTGAAATCCTTGCTAAATTTGCCTTAATTCGGTAATTATGAAACGGTCGAGGGATAAAATACGATTTCCGTTGTTTTTTAATGTAACCATAGCATTGCTGCTTATTTGGTTAACCTTTTATATACTGTCGGAGTTTAAAAATTATTTGCGGCCCATTGTGTTGGGAGCACTGTTTGCTTATTTTATCTTTCCGGTAACCAGTGCCATGGAAAAGAAAGGGATTCCCCGTATATTGGCTAACATTGTCGGTATCGTGTTGGGGCTGGCCATGGTTTATGGTGTTTTATTTTTTATTTATAAGGAGTCGGCACTTTTTCTTACCAGTGTGCCGGAGATGAAAAGTCAGGCTTCTCAAAACATTAATGTTATTTTCAGTTCGCTTGAAAACATGTTGGGGGTAACTTCGGGCGAGATTAAAAACAGTGTTTCCGGGTTAATCGAAACGGTACTTTCCAACAGTGCCAATGTGGCTAATACTGCGTTTGGCATAACCTTTAACACGCTGTTTACCATTTTTGTAATGCCGGTGTATGTTTTTTTTCTGCTCTATTATCGTAATAAGTTCAAGGTTTTTGTGTTGATGTTGGTTCCCAAACAAAACCACCATAAAGCCGAGTTGATTATTGAAGAGGTGAATTCGGTCGCCATTCATTACATAACGGGTGTGTTTTTTGTGGTAACTATTTTGTTTGTAATTAATAGCATAGGGTTTGTCATTATCGGTTTGCGCTTTGCAATTTTGTTGGGGCTGTTTGCTGCTTTAATGAACTTTATTCCGTACTACGGAACCATCATAGGGTACCTGTTTCCCTTTTTTATTGCCGTATTTACCATGGATTCGCCGCAGTATGCTTTTTGGGTTGTGGTTCAGTTTGTTATTGTTCAGTTTACCGAAAACAATATTTTGACGCCCAATATTGTGGGAGCACATGTAAACATTAATCCGTTTATGATTATTCTGGCCATCACTTTCGGGGGATTTATCTGGGGGCTGCCCGGTATGTTTATTGCTGTTCCGGTGGTGGCTGTACTTAGGGTGCTGGGCGAAAACATCGACAGGCTTAAACCCATTGGTTTTCTTTTGGGAAAAATGGGAGCCGAGGAACATGCGGTAACCATAGATAAAATAAAAGGTGCTTTTAAACTTAAAAAACGTTCGGAAAAATAGATGCTAGTCCATAAGTTCTTTCAAAGGTAGCTTTTTTCCTTTGTTTCTTTCTGACAATATGATTCCAATTATTACTGCAATCAGCCCAATGGTTTTAAAAAGGGTAATCTTTTCGCCTAAGATTATAAAGGCAAACAAAAATGTAAAAACAGGTATGGAGTTGGTGTAGAGGTTTGTTTTGATGATACCGAGGTTTTTAATGGCATTAGTAAAAAACACAAAAGCCGCCGACGAGGCTAATATACCAAGCATTAACAACGAAGTAATTGTTTCGATGTTTGGTATTGTGTGTATCATATTGTCAAAATCAAGCAGCATTACCAGCGGCAGAAACAGCAATACACCAATAAAATTTTGATAGGCTATAATGGTAACAGCGTTATAGGTTTGGCTTAATCTTTTTACAAAGATAGTGTAAAAGATGGCTGAAAACACCGCTAAAAACAATATGAGTATTCCGCTGAAGTCGCCTTGCAAACTACCGGCATCTGAGAAAACAATCATAATGATTCCCACAAAAGAAACCATTAACCCGATGATGTTTACTCGTGTTATTTTTTCATTATAAAAAAAGATAACTATAAAGGGGGTTAAAACCGGAATGGTGGCGATAATAACTGAGGCCAGTGATGCCGAAACCCGTTGTAATCCAAAGTTCTCACCTAAAAAATATAAAAACGGGTTGAAAAGAGCCGATAATAAAAAAAATTTAATATCCTTTTTATTAATCTTTTCCAGCGTGTGCGAAACAAACAGGTATAAAAAAAGAAATACAACTGAGATAATCAATCTAAAGAAGATGGTTGTAAGGGGTGTGTAAGTTTTAAACACCACCTTCGACCAAACAAACGAAATGCCCCAAAACAGCATTGCCAGTATGGTTAGCAGATGAACCCTGTATTTCTTCTTCTTTTCCATTACTCAAGCCATGGGTCCATATCGGTGTTGGGACTGGCGTAAATATCGGTGTTGGCATAACGTAAAATGGTTTTTAGTAAATCAAGTTGAGTGGCAGCCTGCTTTGAATCGGGATCGGCTTCCAGCACTTTGTTGTAGTCGTTTATGGCTTTGCCGTACTGCTGAAATTTGGTTAATATTCCTGCCCGGCATAACAATAAGTCAATATTGGTTTGCTTGTTAAGCAACATATTAATCTCCAAAAGCAGGCTTTCAAGCCTCTTTTTATCCGTTGTATTCTCAGCCTCACGGATAATCTCCTCAGGTTTTCTCATTAATAATAGATTTGGTTATTCGTATCTGCAAATATACGAACTTACCTGGTCCACCTTGTATTTAAAGTTTTTATGACCGGGAATTTCAAAGGTTTCGTTTTTTCCATAGGTCTTCCAGCTGTCGTTGCCCTCAACCCAAACATTAATTTTACCTGAGGTTACAGTGGTGATTTCTTTTTTAATGGCACCAAACTCATATTCGCCGGGAGCGATAATGCCTACTGAAAACGATTGATTTTCATCGCCGTAGGTTAACGACTGAACCCGGTCACCGTGATACTTTCTTAATTGATACATGGCTTTGTTTTTTTTGATTTCACATGTTGTAAATTTATATATATTTTCTGAATAAGGCAAGCTTTTATACAATTATAATATTCGTGTCGAGTCATTGCGATGACGAGATACGAGGATTTCGATAAATATCGGAAAATCTCAGTACGTCACTTTGAGGTTGACTTGACATTAGGTATATTAGCTCGTTAATATTTTTTTCAATGTTCTTTACTAAGTGCATAGACGCAGTCAATAGGGGAGAAGTGTTAAACCTATTTTTAATCTTTGAAATTTTGTACGAATGCATTGAAAAAAAATCAATTTCTTATGTCTCGTTTATTGTCATGTTGAACGCCGACCGGATGATTTCGTAAGAGCCGGCGCTCCACAATGACAATTTGTCTGACTTATTTGTCAGTAATGGCAACGCATTATTCCTTCGACTTCAAATTCTGAAGTCGGTTTTCCAAAGCACTCAATTGCTCCTTTAAAACATCAATGGTTGCCTTTAATCCCGATTCGGTTTCAGGTTGGGCATTTTCGGTGGTTCCTCTCCAACCCAATCCTCTTCCAAACCCGGCTCCTCTTCCCATACCTCTGCCTGTACCTTTTCCAAAACCGAACCCACCAAAAAATGATGTGTTGTTGTCGGCACAGTAACCTCTTTTTAATCCGGTCATGGGACCTTCGCCTAACGGACCGGTTCTGTCACCTCTTGGCATAATAACCTCCTTTTTTATTGGTTAATAAATTTTTTATTGTTATGAACATATGTTCATAATGCAAATATACATCAAAGTATATGCCAAGTCAATTTTTTGGATTCTTTTTTTTGCAGGTTCTAAAAAGGGGTGGGTGGGGTGCCTTAAAGGTTGCCCTGAAAAGCAGGTGCTATTTAAAAGAAAATGAATGCTCCGGTAATAGAAAGAGTACTGTTTTTCCCTTGTGTTTACAAAAGTACACATATTTACAAATGTATATTGCGAGAAACAAAAAACAAGCTAAGACTAATTGAAACAGGAGTGTTACAATTGTAAACTTTACTATAATGAAACCGTCTTCATTCCTGTTTGATGCAGTGGATAAGAAGAAATCTCCATAATGT
>JALVAQ010000039.1 GCA_027011095.1 Bacteroidales bacterium | reverse complement strand
CCTTATATTGTTGTCTGTTAAGCCTTTTTTATTATTTTTGCACCCAATTTTTTTGAGACTTAATAAAAGCATGATTAATATAACCTTACCCGATGGAAGCGTAAAGCAATTTGAAAAGGGCACCACTGCTCTTGAAATTGCCAAAAGCATCAGCGAAGGGCTGGCACGCAATGTGTTGTCGGCCAAAGTAAACGGAGTTGTGATGGAGGCCACCCGTCCCATCACCGAAGACGCAACCGTTCAGCTTTTAACATGGCGCGACGATGAGGGTAAAGCCACCATGTGGCACTCGTCGGCACACCTGATGGCCGAAGCCATTGAGACACTTTATCCCGGTGTTAAGTTCGGCATTGGCCCCGATATTGAAAACGGATTTTACTACGACATTGATTTTGGCGACTATTCCATTTCGGAAAAGGACTTTCCCAAGATTGAACAAAAGATGCAGGAGCTTGCAAGGCAAAAGCAATCTTTTGTAAGAAAAGAGGTTTCCAAAGCGGAAGCGCTTGACTATTTTAACCAAAAAGGTGATGAATATAAAGTTGAATTAATCAACGACCTTGAGGACGGACAAATTACCTTTTACGAAACAGGTAGTTTTACCGATTTATGCCGTGGCCCTCATTTGCCCGACACTTCGTTTATCAAAGCCATCAAACTGCTTAAAGTTGCAGGTGCTTACTGGCGTGGCGATGAAACCCGAAAACAGCTTACCAGAATCTACGGTATCACTTTTCCAAAGAAAAAAGAGTTAACCGAATATTTAAACCTGCTTGAAGAAGCCAAAAAACGCGACCACAGGGTTTTGGGCAAGCAGATGGAGTTGTTTGCATTTTCGGATGCCGTAGGACAAGGGTTACCTTTGTGGCTTCCCAAAGGAGCACAACTTCGTGAGTTGCTGGAACAATATTTAAAACGGGTACAGCGTGCCGCCGGTTACGAACCGGTAATTACACCTCACATTGGCAACGTAAACCTGTACAAAACCTCAGGACATTATCAAAAATATGGTGAAGAGTCGTTTAGGCCCATTACCACCCCGCAGGAGGGAGAGGAATTTTTTCTTAAGCCCATGAATTGCCCGCACCACTGCGAAATATTCAAGGTTACTCCTCACTCCTATCGCGACCTGCCTGTACGCTTTGCCGAATTTGGAACCGTTTATCGTTACGAACAAAGCGGCGAGCTGCACGGCTTAACAAGAGTAAGGGGTTTTACGCAGGATGATGCACACATTTTTTGCACACCCGACCAGATAAAAAGCGAGTTCAACGGTGTTATCGACATTATTATGAGAATTTTCAAAGCCCTGAGCTTCGACAATTTCATCACTCAAATTTCGCTGCGCGACCCCGATACACCTGAAAAGTATATAGGTAGCGATGAAAACTGGGAAAAAGCCGAAAGAGCCATTATGGAAGTTGCTGAAGAACGCGGCTTAGATGCTAAGGTAGAGTATGGCGAAGCAGCTTTTTACGGTCCTAAAATGGACTTTATGGTTCGCGATGCAATTGGCAGAAAATGGCAATTGGGAACCATTCAGGTTGACTACAATCTACCGGAACGTTTTGATTTGACTTACATTGGTGCTGATAATGAGAAACACCGTCCGGTGATGATTCACCGTGCACCATTTGGCTCTATGGAACGATTTGTAGCTGTGCTCATTGAGCATTGTGCCGGAAATTTCCCCTTGTGGCTTACTCCTGATCAGGCTATTATTTTGCCAATCAGCGAAAAATATCAGGAATACGCCGAAAAAGTTTTAACTTTGCTGAAAAATTCCGAAATTCGCGCCCTCATTGACGGACGAAGTGAAAAAACCGGAAGAAAAATCAGAGATGCGGAAATGAAAAAAATTCCTTACATGCTGATTGTGGGCGAGAAAGAAGAGAGCGAAGGCACGGTTTCGGTACGAAAACATGGCGGCGAAGACATGGGTACATTCTCCTTTGAAGACTTTGCCAACATGGTAAACAACGAATGTGAACAATTGATGAATATTCAATAAAATAAAGTATTAACTAATATAGGAGGGCTTAACAATAGCACAATACAGAGGCAGACGGGGTCCACGAAGACCATATCAAAAAAAGGAAGACCCGCATAAAATTAACGAACGCATTAAAGCACCGGTTGTACGACTGGTTGGCGGCAATGTGGAAAGCGATATTTATCAGCTTCGCGATGCCTTACAAAAGGCAAGAGAATTGGAACTTGACCTGGTTGAAATTTCTCCCACAGCAAATCCACCGGTTTGTAAAATCATGGATTACAAAAAGTTTCTTTACGAACAAAAAAAGAAACAAAAGGAAATTAAAGCCAAGTCGGCAAAAATTGTCGTTAAAGAAATCAGGCTTGGTCCCAATACGGACGACCACGATTTTGATTTCAAACTAAAACACGCCATCAAATTCCTTCAGGAAGGGGCAAAAGTAAAGGTGGATGTGTTTTTTAAAGGACGTTCTATTATTTACAAAGACAAAGGAGAGTTAATACTGCTTCGGTTTGCCGAGGCACTTGAGGAGTACGGAAAAGTAGAACGTTTGCCCAAACTGGAAGGAAAGCGCATGATTATGATTGTTGCGCCTAAAAAGTAGAGTTTTTTTAAACTATTTATAAATCATTAAAATTCATTTAAGCGATGCCAAAAATGAAAACGAAAGCCAGCGCCAAAAAAAGGTTTGTAAAAACCGGCTCCGGCAAAATTAAGAGGAAGCATGCTTACAAAAGTCACATTTTGACAAAGAAGTCAACCAAGCGGAAACGCAACCTGACTTACTTTACCATTATTGACAAAGCAGATGAGAAAACCATCAGAAGCATGATTCGCTAATTAAACAATGTTAAACTTTGTTACAGCCGTTAAAGATTCCCGATGAGATTTGGGAACGCTGTAATGATAAAAATTAAAAAAAATGCCAAGATCAGTAAACGCAGTAGCGTCAAGAGCAAGAAGAAAAAAGCTCATGAAAATGACCAAGGGTCAATTTGGACGCAGAAAAAATGTTTGGACGGTAGCGAAAAATTCGCTGGAAAAGGGCTTACAATATGCCTACCGCGACAGACGAGCAAAAAAACGTACCTTTAGATCGTTATGGATTCAAAGGATTAATGCAGGTGCCAGGCTTCATGGTATGTCCTACTCTGAATTTATGGGAAAACTCCATAAAAAGGATATCCAGATGAGCCGTAAAGTATTGGCCGACCTCGCCATGAACCATCCCGAAGCTTTTAAAGCCATAGTGGATGCCGTAAAATAGAGAATTAATTCTCAATATATAAAAAACCCCGAATGATTACTCACTCGGGGTTTTTGGTTTTTAGCGACTATAGGTAAACCCTTTTTTTATACTAAAGTAATTCTGGTTCCTCCATTATCAACACCAAGCAGGCTGGTTTCGGTAATAATGGCATCGCGGCCGGTATGTTCAACAAATTTAACCGCCGCTTTAATTTTCGGAGCCATGCTCCCCTCGCCAAACTGGCCTTCCTTTAAATAACGTTTGGCATCGGCAATTTTAATCCGGTCTAAAGCTTTTTCCTGTGGTGTGTTAAAATTTAAAAACACCTTGGGTATATCGGTTAAAATAAAGAACTTGTGCGCTCTGATGTGTGAAGCCAGCAACGATGAAGCCAAATCCTTATCAATCACGGCATCAATGCCCTGCAACTTATTCTCTTCCTTAAAAAAGCAGGGAATACCACCACCGCCAACAGCAATAACGATGTGCCCTTCACGGGCAATTTTTTCGATGGTTTTTTGATTATAAATCATCATGGGCTTGGGCGAAGCTACCACCTTACGCCAACCTCTGCCACGGGCATCCTCTTTGTAAACAGCATCCGATTCCTTTGCAAATGCTTCAACTTCCTCTTTGGTATAATAGGGGCCAATGGGCTTGGTAGGGTTTTTAAATGCTTTATCATCTTTATTAACCAATACTTGTGTGATAATGCTGATGATGTCGCGCTCCATATCCTCTTTCATCAAAACATTGCGCAGTTGCTGCTCCAACATGTAACCGATAAAACCCTGCGAATAAGCCACGCTGATATCCAAAGGCATATCAGGCACACCATACATTTTATATCCTGCCGTATTGGCTAACAATATGTTTCCCACCTGCGGACCATTACCATGAGTAAGCACAAGGTTATAATCTCTCTTCATCAGCTTAAGCAGATTTTCACTGGCCTTAAAAGCATTTTCTTCCTGTTCGTCGATGGTTCCCTTTTGTCCGGCACGCAACAAAGCGTTGCCTCCAAATGCAACAACTGCTAATTTCTTCATATCTGTATCGTTTTAAAAAAAGAGAGCAAAGCTACAATTTTTCTCCACACAACCAACCCGATATCCAAACTCAGTAAATCGGAACGAATGGAGGCATCATCCGGATTGCCCGCCTTGCCAAGCGGGCAGGCAAATCCAAACGAGCATGTAGGCGTGTGAGAGAAATAATCAGTGCAAATCATAACAATCAGTTAAATCAGTGTCCTATTAATCTTTAACGCATCAAAATTGGAATGAACCTGATTGAAAAATCATCTATATTAAAAATACTCAAGGCTTTATTCCAACAATAAACTTTCACTTTATCTCCTTCATCGAGATTGGGAAGCACAATGCCAATGTGTGATTTCCGCCAAACATTAACCACCTTGTCGGGAACTCTTTTTACTTTAAAAGCTTTGTAAAATTTTGGATTATTATCACTATCTCTGACATCAACAACATAGAGTGCCTGTTGCGCTGCATTTTCAGACGGCTCAAAAAAGTACAAGCTTGCCATCAAATAGATTCGATGATGCAACACACTATCAATTACAACATTAAACGATGTACTATAGGGTGTCTTTTCGTCAAAACGATAGCTGTTTTTTGATGACCTGAACAGGATGGTATCGTTGTGCTTTGAAGCTGTCCAGCCCACAGAATGCCCCTCAAAATCGCTGGTTGTAGTAAGCAACGGTTGAGATGAAAGTTTCCCATAAAAATCCTCATCAGCGGAACCAACCACATTTCGATATTGATCGGAGGTGCGCAAAAAAACGTATTTATAAGCCTCACGGGTCATCGAGTCAACATGGATAATACCTTTAGAATACTGATAAGTTTGTCCAATGTTAAGCGCAGAAAACAGTAACACAACCATCAGCAACACACCCTTTGCCAAAGGGTTTAATTTATTAACCCAAAGCGATATTACCAAGGCAAACAGTCCGTAATACTCAACCATGGGGCGCATACCGAAACCATCGCCATAGTACCAGTTCCACCATGAAGAGAATGTGTAAACCAGTATCGACAGAAAAAGTACAAACCCGTAAAACATTAATTTAGACTGTCGCCATAAAGCAATAGTTGCCGGAAGCAGTAGCAACATTACGGGCGTATATACCAACCATCCCTTCTTAAAGCTAAATAAGAAAGCTCCCAAACGGGGATGTAAAAAATCGAACCCTTCACCACGGTAGCCATAAACAATGAGGTTACCCGTTTGCAAATAATTTATTATCAGCTGCGGCGATATTGCAAACAAAAACACAAGGCTGAGCAGTAGCACATTTTTAAACGAACCAAAAAGCCCCATTAACCGTGTTTTTAATATCCGGCTATTTTCAGCCACCAATGGCAAGGCAATAACAATTAGAATGTTTACAGGCCTTATAAGCGCCACAATCCCAAGAGCAAAAGCCGCTATAAAAGCATATTTTTTACCATTACTCTTAAAAAGCAACCTTGAAAACCAGAGGAATGCCGTAATGGCAGTATAAGAGTAAACATGCGAAAAAGCAACTTCCATAAAAGCGTAATGGAAAAGATTGGTTCCGAGCAATAAAAACAAGGCAGCCCAAACAGTAATGCGCTCCGAAACCCCATAACTTTGTAACAGTTTTCTTAAAAAGAAAAGTCCTACCCAAAGCCACCACAAGGCAGCAAGCGCCACAGCATACTGATATAGAACAGAATACCCATCGACAGGAAAACCAAACAGGAAGGAAATAATGTGAGCAGCAAGAAAAAAAGGTAAAATCATCAACGCTGTACCTGTCGAATACTTGTTATCATATACCGCACCCACCTTATGAAAATAGTGTGAGGAATACTCAAGCGGCCTGTTTTTCTTTTCCCGGTTGAGCGCTTGATTAAAATCAACTGTATGTTGCAGCAATATAACCGGCAGGTAGGCATAATAGCCTTTTCCATCACCGTCAACCGTTTTTTTGCGGTAAGAACCATCAGGCCAAACAAAATTAACCGTTAGAAACAGTAAAAGCGTAACCGGAAGTAAAACGCTCCAAAACGTTGATCTTTTTATATTCAAAACCATTTTAAATTGAGTTTGGCAGAGCGAAGGTAATCATTGTTGATTATTTTTGTATCCATAACCAAAAAAACAATAAAAATGTCGAAAAAACATAATCCGGCCTCGGCCATACAAGATTTAAAACACTTTGGCGAGTTTGGGGGAGTAAATCCTTCCATTACCGACTCAGCAACCTTTACATTCATGTCAGAAGAAGAGATGATAAATGCCTTTCATGGTGAAGCTCCCGGCTGTTTCTTATACTCACGCCACTGGAATCCAACCAACCGCTACTTGTCGGAAGCGTTGGCAGCCATGGAAGGAACCGAACTGGCCTGGGTTACCGGATCGGGAATGGCAGCCATAACCACCACGCTGCTTCAGCTTTGCAACAGTGGCGACCACATCATTACCAGCGTTACCACCTATGGCGGTACGTTTGCCTTTTTAAACAACTACCTTAAAAAATTCAATATTGACGTAACGTTTGTCAACATTGAAGACCACGAAAGCATTCGTAAAGCCATCCGTCCCAACACCAAGGTACTTTATACCGAAAGCATGACTAACCCGATGTTGCAAATTTCAGATATTCCGGCATTGGCTGACATTATTAAAGGAACCGACATTAAGTTAGTAGTTGACAACACATTCACTCCCATGATTATCTCGCCTGCACAACTTGGCGCCGATATTGTTGTTTACAGCATGACCAAGTTTATCAACGGGAAAAACGATATGGTTGCAGGAGCTATATGTGCTTCGGAAGCCTTTATTGAAGCCATCAGCAGCGTAAACGACGGTACAGCCATGTTGTTAGGGCCGGTACTCGACCCTTTGCGTTCATCCATGATTTTAAAAAACCTCGGAACCTTACATATCCGCATGCAAAAACACAGCGAAAATGCCATGTATCTTGCAAAGAAATTTGAAAAGGCAGGATTAAAATTTGTTTACCCCGGTTTGCCGTCACACCCAAATTACGAGCTTTTTAACAACATAAGAAACAGCGATTTCGGCTTTGGCGGTATGATTGCCATCGACCTTGAAACTGCCGAAAAAGCAGCTCCGTTTATGGAACTAATGCAGGAAAAAGGTGTTGGATATCATGCAGTGAGCCTTGGATACTTTAAAACCCTGTTTTCCAATTCAGGCAAAAGTACCTCGTCGGAAGTACCGGAACACATTCAGCAGGAGATGGGTCTTTCGCCGGGATTGGTTCGATTTAGCGTAGGCCTTGACCACGACATAGAGCGCACGTGGGAAATGATAAAGGCATGTTTGACAGAATTAAATTACCTGTAGAAATTGACCAATACAATAGCGACCAAATTGTGTTACACAGCGCTGCTGATGTTGTTTGCTTTTACAACATCGGCACAGGCTGTTTTTATTGTTGATTCAATCCCGGCCTACACCCCTCCCGGCAGCAATATCTTTCTTGCAGGAAGCCTTAACGGTTGGAATCCCGGTGATAGTGCTTATGTGCTTCATAAAAACAGTGGCGGGTACTTTGAAATTACATTGGACGCACAGGCCGACGGAACCCAAATAGAATTTAAGTTTACAAGGGGCAGCTGGGAAACAGTTGAGAAGGGGCCAAACGGCGAAGAAATCGACAATCGTGTTTTTACCTTTGGCAATGGCGACACCACACATACAATAATTTACAACTGGCGGAGTGATGGTGGCGGTGGTGGTTCAACAGCTACTGAAAATGTACACATTGTTTCCGATGATTTTTTTATGCCACAGTTGAACAAAACCCGCCGAGTGTGGATTTATCTCCCTCCTGATTATGAAACTTCCGGTAACCATTATCCTGTTTTATACATGCACGATGGCCAAAACCTTTTCGATGCGCAAACCTCCTATGCCGGTGAGTGGGAAGTGAATGAAACACTTAACTCACTGTCGAACAACGGTATTAAAGTACCCATTGTGGTAGGAATTGATAATGGAGGAGCCGCACGAATTGACGAATATACCCCTTGGACAAACACACAATACGGCGGTGGCGAGGGCGACAAGTATATGGCATTTTTAACGGAAACCCTTAAACCATACATCGATCAAAATTACCGAACCCTTCCCGGCAGGAGCAACACTGCCATAATGGGAAGCTCGCTTGGGGGGTTGATATCACATTACGGGGCAATTAAATATCAGGACATTTACAGCAAAGCAGGCATTTTTTCGCCTTCCTACTGGTTTTCCGATTCGGTATATACTTTTACCGAAGAGACCGGCAAACAAAACAGCGTACGGTTTTATCTGATGTGTGGTGATAATGAAGTGGCCACCACCGTTCAGGATATGAACAGAATGGCGATGTTGCTAACCGATATTGGTTTTAACGGCGAGGATGTAAAAACCGATGTAATTGCAGGCGGCCAGCATAATGAAAAGTTATGGAGAGAACAGTTTCAAAAGGCTTATTTGTGGCTCTTTAACAACTGGGTAAATGCCGTTCCCGAGAGAAGAACAGAAGAAAACCTGAGTATTTACCCTAATCCGGTTAACAAAAAATTAATGTTTCCTGACGAAATAATTTATGGCACCAACGACAGTGTACTTATTTTTGATGCCATGGGAAAAACATTGATTGATATAAACAGCTACAAAGGCCAACCCATATCGGTTTGCGGGCTTGAACCGGGAATTTACTTTTTTAAGCTTACTACAAACAGCAAGGTATATTCAGGTCAATTTATAAAAAACTAAATTGCGGTTTATTTTACAACGCACTGATTTAGTGTATTAAAAAGAACGTCAAGGCGTACAGGCTTTTCAAGAAAGAAGTTGGCGCCCATGTCCATACTACGTTCATTTTCACCCGAAAGCACATAAGCCGATTGAACAATAACCGGAATGTCTTTATTTTTACTACGAATGTGACTAAGCACATCAAAACCACTTATTTCGGGTAAGTTAAGGTCTAACACAACCAAATCAATATCCGGGTTTGCATCGAAAAGGCTAATTGCCTTTTCTCCCGTATTGGCCCAATAAAGCTTAGCATTGGTTCTGCTAAGGGCAGCTTCAAAAAAGCGTGCACTTGTTTCTACATCTTCCACTATTAAAATAGCGATTCCTTCCAAATTCGGACTTTTTGATAATACCATTTTCTATCTAATTTTCTGCAAAAATAACAACTTTACGATTCAAGATACTTTTGAAAGATTTCTTTTAGCTCTTCAGCCTTAAAAGGCTTGCCAATAAAATCGTCCATTCCCTGATCCATATATTTTTTTATATCCTCGGCCATAACGTTGGCAGTCATGGCAACAATAGGTGTTCGCTCCTTTTGATGGTTCTCTTTTTCGAACTCACGAATGAGCTTAGTAGCCACGAGACCATCCATTTCAGGCATTTGAATATCCATTAATATGAGGTCGTACCTGTATTTACTAAAATAGTCAACTGCTTCAATCCCATTGTTTGCAATGGTAACCTTATGACCAAATTTTTTCAGGTGTGCCATGGCCACCTTCTGATTAATAAGGTTATCTTCGGCAAGCAAAATGCTACTGCTTCTGATTTCCGATTTGGAATCTTTTTGTTGACCTTCCTGTTTTTTAAGTTTCAACGCTTTAACCTCATCATCAGTCATTACTTCAAGGCCGGCTGTAAACCAAAAGGTTGACCCTTCTCCTTCTTTGCTTTCAACACCAATTTCGCCATCCATTAACTCAACCAGATTTTTACTGATGGCAAGGCCCAGGCCGGTTCCGCCATATTTTCGGGTAACCGAAATATCAACCTGCGAAAACGATTTAAACAATCGCTGAACACCCTCTTCGGAAATACCAATGCCGGTATCAATTACTTTAAAAAGAAACTTTCTTTTTTTGTTGTTTATTTGCTGACAGGAAACCTCCACGGTAACGCTACCTGTTTCGGTAAATTTAATGGCATTGTTAACAAGATTGATGATTACCTGTTTTAAGCGAACCGGGTCAGCTTTAACGTATTCAGGAACCTCTTCATCAATTTCGGTAATTAAGTTAAGGCCTTTTTTCTTGGCTTGAAAGTTTAAAATACTGATAACGTTTCTTATTTCATCGCGAACAGAAAAGGGAATGCTTTCGAGTACAATCTTACCGGCTTCAATTTTTGAAAAGTCGAGAATATCGTTAATAACCGTAAGCAAATTTTCGCCGGAAGCACTAATAATATCGATATACTCTTTTTGTTCGGCATTAAGAGGTGTACGTTTCAACAGTTCGGCCATCCCGATTATTCCATTCATCGGAGTTCTTATCTCGTGCGACATGTTAGCAAGGAAAACGGCTTTTGCATGGGCGGCCATTTCTGCAGCATTCTTTGCTTTTACGAGTTCTTCTCTGTTCCGTTTGAGGTCGATTTGCATTTTTACCCTGCCCAATAACTCCTCACGCGAAAATGGCTTGGGAATGTAATCGGAACCACCAGCCTGAAAAGCTTTTTGAATGGTTTTCGGGTCTTTGGTATCCGCAGTTAAAAAGATAATGGGAATTTCGCGGGTAACCGGATATTTTTTTAATTTTTGGCAAACTTCCAACCCGTTTATATCGGGCATAATGATATCCAGAATTATTAAATCGAAATAGTTTGCCTTGGCCCTGCTAATGGCAGCTCTACCTGATGTTGCCGACACTATTCTGTACTCTGGTACTGCACTCAGAATTTCAGTAATCATGTTCAAATTTGACTCAACATCATCTACAACCAGTATTTTAAAACTATTTTCTTTTTGATGCGGCATATCAATTATTTATTTAGCAGGTTAAAGTACTAAATTTTTAGTAATCAACAACAACTTTTAATAAAATTAATTATTTCATTTAAGTTCATAACTTTTTCTGCCGCTCCATTTTTAATAGCAGATTGAGGCATCCCGAACACAACGGATGAGTGTTCATCCTGCGCTATAGTATATGCACCGGCGTTTTTCATCTTCAACAACCCGGAAGCACCGTCGTTTCCCATCCCTGTTAAAAGAATTCCTATTCCGTTTGAGCCTGCACTTTTAGCAACAGAGGCAAATAACACATCTACCGAAGGTTTATGCAGATTAACAACAGGGCCATCGTGGGTAGTAACAACAAAATTTTCGCCTGAACTTTTTAGAACCATATGGTAAAAGCCATTGGCTACCACAGCCATACCCCGTTGTAAAACCATACCGGGTTTAGCTTCAAAAACATTCAAGGCAGAAGAGTCATGCAGACTTTCGGCAAACCAACGGGTGAAGTTTCCGGGCATGTGTTGCACAATAACAATTCCGGGAACATCAGGCGGAAGCCTGTCTAAAATATAATGCAATGCCTGTGTACCTCCTGTTGAAGCACCTATGGCAATAACCTTTTGGGTTGGTGTATCCTCATGCAGTTTCTGCTTTGCAGCCGGCATAGTGTGTGTGTGTGTTTTATCTTTAGAAACCAGATTATGCCTGTCAATAAGTTTTCCTATTCGTCCCTTAACAGCGTAAGCATTTCGTAGCGCAGTAATTAGTTCGTTATGAAACTCAAAATTGTTAATGATGCTCTTCGGCTTTGGTAAAATACTAACCGCACCAAACTGCAACGCTTTTATGGCATTGGCAGAACCCTTTTCGGCAACACTTGAAAACATGACTACGGGCACGGGATGCTGCGACATTATCTTACGCAAAAAAGTAAGCCCGTCCATCTTGGGCATTTGAATATCAAGCAAGATAACATCGGGCTTTTCTTTACTAATTACTTTAACGGCATCATAAGGATTTGAAGCGGAAGCATACAATACCATATCGGGCTGCTGGTTAATAATATGCTCAACTGCCAATACGGCAACCTCCAAATCATCCACCATCAATACTTTTATTTTTTTTTCAGCGCCCATTTTTTTGTTTCATTAAAGGTATT
Organism: Bacteroidales bacterium; assembly: GCA_027011095.1. Classification (GTDB taxonomy): domain Bacteria; phylum Bacteroidota; class Bacteroidia; order Bacteroidales; family F082; genus B16-G9. The sequence goes on along the minus strand of JALVAQ010000039.1, from coordinate 1,384 downwards.
CTTTCATTTAAAAAAGCTATACAATAAAATACACTAACGCGTTACAATCTCTCTATCTGGCAAATAGACAAGTTATTTACCTGATGGCACCCTGAATAACCTTTTCAATATATTTTTGTTTTACTTCGCCTGTAAAAGTATTAAATAAAAGTTTTCTACCAAGTTTTCCTCTTGTACTGGCGGCCACAATTTTTATATTTTCGTTTCGCATGTAATCATAAGCCACGTCAACGTTTCTGTCGCCAATAAAGAAAACCTGCTTTTTTGTTTCTAACACGGCAGCTCCGCCAAAAACCTTAGCCACCAGATTATCCTGCCGGCTGCCAAGGCTCTTCATTTTTTCGAGTAACATTTTAATGGCGATGTTTCCAAACTTTGGTGAGGCAAGCCCATCACCATTCCACAGCGGCAACATAAAATGATTTACCCCTCCTATTTTAAGATACGAGTCGTAAAGAAAAACTGACACACACGAACCCAAAAGCGTGGTAATAACATGAGGTTCTTTACTGGCATAAAGCGCCGCCGGATACAAAAAGTGTTTTTTATACTCAGTCATGTAACCTAAAAGCTTTCTGAATCGTCATCCATATCAAAAAACAGCTCCCCGTCATCGGTGGCAAAACCACACTCGGTACGAATGGCTTCGGGAATCGCAACTTTAAACAGCGACCCTTTACCAGGTTCACTTTCCAGTTCAAGGTTTCCATGCAGCAGGTCGAGTACCCCTTGTACCACAGCAAGACCTATACCGCTGCCGGTATTGATTGAATTAATGGTGTCATCCAGTTTTTTAAATCTGTCAAACAGCTCGTGCTCCTTACCGGCATCGATACCTGTTCCAAAATCTTTAACCGAAAGATATAAAATACCGTCAATTATCTCCACCGAAACAATAACCTTACCCTTGTCGGAGGATGCTTTAATGGCATTACTCAACAAATTGGCTGTAACAAGCTCTAAAACAGAAGAATCCGAAACAAACTGCGTCAGCTTTCCATCATCCTTGTTGACAACTTCAATTTCAATTTGCTTTTTACCTGCTTCAACACTAAAATCGTTTACCACACTGTTAATTACCGACAACACATCAACTTTAACAGGATTAGCCACTGCCTCACCTGCCTCAAGGCGGGCAGCCATAAAAATATTATTTAGCTGAAAATCCAAAAAGAAGGTTTCGGTATAGATAATTTTCGCCAATTTTCGAGCCTTATCGATTTCATCATCCTTTAGCTGTGTAATGCCCTTTGAGAGTCCCAAAATTGAGGTAAAGGGATTTATGATTTCATTGGTAATTAACGATAAAAAATGACTTTTATAATTTTCCGACTTCTCGAATTTTTCATTCATCAACTCCAAACGACGGTTCAACTCGGTAACT
>JALVAQ010000038.1 GCA_027011095.1 Bacteroidales bacterium | reverse complement strand
CCTTAAATTTCAAATCATTAAAAAGTTACTTTTGCAAAAAATTTTAGCGAACGATAATAAGCTTTGCTTTTAAAATAAATAATTATGAGTAATAAAAAGAAATTCATCACTTGTGATGGTAACTATGCCGCCGCTCACATAGCTTACATGTTCAGCGAAGTTGCAGCCATTTACCCCATCACCCCATCATCAACGATGGCAGAGTATGTTGACGAATGGGCAGCATACGGAAGAAAAAACATCTTTGGCGAAACCGTTAAAGTTGTCGAAATGCAGTCGGAAGGCGGCGCTTCGGGTGCTGTTCACGGTTCGTTGCAGTCGGGTGCGTTAACCACCACCTTTACCGCATCGCAGGGCCTTTTATTGATGATTCCCAATATGTATAAAATGTCAGGTGAGTTATTGCCTGCCGTATTCCACGTAAGTGCCCGTAGCCTTGCTGCTCAGGCACTCTCTATTTTTGGCGACCATAGCGATGTAATGGCTACCCGCCAGACCGGTTTTGCCATGCTGGCAACCGGTAGCGTTCAGGAAGTTATGGACATTGCTGCCGTAGCTCATTTTGTTTCGTTAAGAACACGAGTTCCTTTCCTCCATTTCTTTGACGGGTTCCGTACTTCACACGAAATTCAAAAAGTGGAGTATTTTGAAACTGAAGATTTGGACGACCTCTTCCCATGGGATGATGTTCAGAAATTCCGCGATGGAGCCTTAAACCCTGAGCATCCTGTTACACGCGGTACTGCACAAAACCCTGACATCTATTTTCAGGCACGTGAAGCTGCCAACCGTTTTTACGACCCGATTCCGGATCTCGTTGAAGAATACATGCAGGAAATTACCAAACGTACCGGCCGCGAATACCATCCGTTTACCTATTATGGTGCACCCGATGCCGAGCATGTTGTTGTAGCCATGGGATCGGTTACCGAAACCATTAAAGAAACCATCGACCATTTGCTGGAAAAAGGTGAAAAAGTAGGATTGGTATCAGTTCATCTGTATCGCCCGTTTTCAAAAAAATATTTCCTCAAAGCAATGCCTGACACGGTTAAGCGTATTGCCGTTTTAGACCGTACCAAAGAGCCGGGTGCCAATGGCGAACCTTTGTATTTGGATATTAAAGAGCTTTATTATGGAAGAGAAAATGCGCCTGAAATTGTAGGTGGCCGTTATGGATTAAGCTCCAAAGACACTACTCCTGCCATGATTCTTTCGGTTTATGAGAACCTGAAAATTAAAGAGCCTAAAGATGGCTTTACCGTGGGTATTGTTGACGATGTAACCTTTACTTCATTACCATTACTTCCTGAAGTTAACCTGGCTCCCAAAGGAACTTTCCAGGCTAAATTCTACGGTCTTGGCTCTGATGGTACTGTAGGTGCCAACAAAAACTCCATTAAAATTATTGGTGACAACACTGACCTGTACGCACAGGCTTATTTTGCTTACGACTCGAAAAAATCAGGTGGTATTACCATCTCTCACCTTCGTTTTGGCGAGCATCCAATCCGCTCGACATATCTGGTTAATACACCTGACTTTGTTGCTTGTCACGTTCCTGCTTATTTGCAGAAGTATGACATGCTCAAAGGCCTTAACGATGGCGGAACCTTCCTTTTGAACAGTATTTGGGACGAGGAAACTACCAAGAGCAAGCTGCCCGACCATATGAAAAAATACATGGCCGAGCACAACATCAATTTCTATATCATCAATGCTACCAAAATTGCCGATGAAATAGGACTTGGAAGCCGTACCAACACCATTATGCAGTCGGCTTTCTTTAAAGTATCCGAGGTAATTCCTTACGAACAGGCTGTTGAGCAGATGAAATCGTTCATCAACAAATCGTATGGAAGAAAAGGGGAAGAGATTGTTAACATGAACTATCAGGCCGTTGACCATGGTGGCGATGTTACCAAAATTGAAATCCCCAAAGAGTGGGCTGATATTAAACTTACAGAAGATAACGATGAGTATGCCGACATGCCCGACTTTATCAAAAATGTGGTTAAACCCATCGAAGCTCTTAAAGGTGATGACTTGCCTGTTTCAGCCTTCTTAGGCCGTGAAGACGGCACTTTCCCTGCCGGAACCGCTGCATACGAAAAACGTGGTGTTGCCGTTACCGTTCCTGAGTGGATTGATGACAACTGTATCCAGTGTAACCAGTGTGCTTATGTTTGTCCTCACGCTGCCATTCGTCCGTTCCTTGTTGACGAAGAAGAAGAGGCCAACGCTCCTGACGGAATGACCTTTATTGACACCCGTGGTAAATTAAAACCGCTGAAATACCGTATTCAGGTTAGCGTACTCGACTGTACAGGTTGTGGAAGCTGTGCCAACGTTTGTCCTTCCAAAGAGAAATCGTTGGTAATGGTTGCCACCGAAACACAAATGAAAGAGGTTGAAAATTGGGATTATGCCGTTAAGGAAATTAAACCTAAAAACGATAAGTTCGACAAGTTTAAAACCTTTAAAGACAGTCAGTTTGCGCAGCCGTTGTTTGAGTTCTCAGGTGCTTGTGCCGGTTGTGGTGAAACACCTTACATTAAACTTGCTACCCAGCTTTACGGCGACCGTATGATGATTGCCAACGCTACGGGTTGTTCTTCTATTTATGGTGCTTCGGCTCCTTCGACACCTTACACGGTGAACGAAGAGGGTAAAGGACCGGCCTGGGCGAACTCACTGTTTGAAGACAACGCCGAGTACGGACTTGGTATGGCTACCGGTATTAAAAAGATGCGTGAGCGTATCCAGCGTTTGATGGAAGAAGACCTTGCCAACGGAGCCTCGGGCGCCCGCAAGGAAGCTTTCGAAAAATGGCTTGAGGTTAAAGACCTTGGCGAAGAGTCGAAAGAGGCTTCGGCAGCAGTTGTTGAAGTGCTGAAAGGTGCTGACGATGATGTTGCAAAACAAATTATGAAACTTGAGCAGTACCTCATCAAAAAATCCATGTGGATTATTGGTGGCGACGGCTGGGCTTACGATATCGGTTACGGTGGCGTTGACCATGTATTGGCATCGGGTGAAGATGTTAACATGCTGGTATTGGATACCGAGGTTTACTCCAACACAGGCGGACAGGCTTCAAAAGCCTCCAACACCGCTGCTGTTGCCAAGTTTGCATCGGCAGGTAAAGATGTCAGCAAAAAAGACCTTGGTGCCATTTACATGACTTACGGTTATGTTTATGTGGCTCAGGTTGCCATGGGAGCCAATTACAATCAGTTCTACAAAGCAATTAAAGAGGCAGAGGCTTATCCGGGACCATCGCTGATTATTGGTTACTCACCTTGTATCGCTCACGGATTGCGTAAAGGAATGGCCAAAGTTATGGACGAAGAGAAATTTGCCGTTGAAGCAGGTTACTGGAACCTTTACCGCTACAACCCGTTGTTGGAGCTGGAAGGAAAAAACCCTTTCCAACTGGACTCAAAAGAGCCTGATTTTGACAAATACAAAGAGTTCCTCGACATGGAAGTTCGTTTTACTTCGTTGAAGAAAACCTTCCCTGAAAGAGCCAAAGAGCTTCAGGAACATTCGCTCAAAAACATGAAATGGCGTTACAATTTCTACAGACGCATGGCCGAAATGGACTATTCCGATAAATAATCCGACAGCCATTGTAAATATAAAATCCCCGGCATCAGTTGATGTCGGGGATTTTTTTTATGTGTGTGGCAGGTAAATTTATCTTCACTACTCCGATAACTATCGGAGGAGGAGCCCGGAGTTAGCAACCGGTCAAATGCAAACATACACTGAATAGAAAAAAAGGAATAAAAAAATGGAGAATCAAAACATAAATACCGTAAAATAGAAAACCTTCTGTAACATTCTTCTTTCTTTATTTCAAAATTTATTTTTACCTTTATGCCACACTAAACAGCCATGAAATTTACCTCCACCATAAAGTTAATTAGTTTTTGCGTGCAAAACCTTTTCGGTCAAGGCAGGCATATGCGTTGGCGACCGAAAAGGTTGAGGGTGTCACGCGTAAAGGTAGTACGTCAATAAAAAACAATATTTCACAATTGATTAACTTTGTTACCGTAAAACAAGCCTTATGCAGCGAACCCTGTTAATATTAAATCTGATATTTCTTTTGGTATTGTCCGGCATTGCTCAAAACCACAGGG
>JALVAQ010000037.1 GCA_027011095.1 Bacteroidales bacterium | reverse complement strand
CACTGAAAACGGGTACTACGGAGCACTTGTTTCGGGGCCTGTGTTTAAGGAGATTGCCGATAAAATTTATGCTACCTCCATTTCGCTCGACAACAAATTTCTGCCCGATACAATTACCAAAAAAATCCCGGCTATCGATGCACCGGCATGGTTTGAATCGGCCAACACCCTTGTTGAAGAGTTGGGCTTTAAAACTTTGCCCTATCCCGACAAGAGTAATTGGGTGGAAGCTGAAAGGCAGGGAACAAAAGTGGCTTTTCGCCCTGTTAAAACCGACAAAAAACAGGTCCCCGATGTGCGTGGCATGAATGCAAACGATGCCGTTTATATGCTTGAAAACATGGGTTTTGCAACCATGGTTAAAGGCCGTGGCAAGGTGGTGTCGCAATTGGTGCAGCCTCATAAAAAAATAAATGGAAACAGTGTGGTTGAGTTAAAACTCGGCGAGTATTTAAAATAAAAGACTTTAAACAAGTTCAATAACAAGTAAAATAGAGAAGTGAAAAATCTGCAAGACATATTATATCGTTCGGGAGTGGTTGCCGTAAAAGGACAACTCGACTGCTCTGTGGAATCCGTTGTGTCCGATTCGAGGCAGGTTGAAAACGGATCGCTGTTTACAGCGGTACGAGGTACGCAGGTTGATGGCCACCAATTTATTGAAAAAGCCGAAGCGCAGGGTGCCAGGGTGATTGTTTGCGAAGAATTTCCGGCTGTTACCGGCAACAATGTTACCTATGTTAAAGTAAAAAACAGCGCCATAGCTTTGGGGCACATTGCTTCAAACTTTTACGATAATCCATCGGAGAAGATAAAACTCGTTGGCGTTACCGGAACCAACGGCAAAACAACAACGGTTACTTTATTGTTCAATTTGATGGAGTCGCTCGGCTACAAAAGCGGCCTGTTGTCAACCATTCAAAATAAAATCCACAAAACCGTAATTCCCTCTACCCACACCACGCCCGATGCCGTTTCGCTCAACAAGCTGCTGGCTCAGATGGTGGAATCGGGTTGTGATTATGCTTTTATGGAGGTAAGCTCGCATGCCATCCATCAGCACCGCATTGCCGGATTACATTTTTCCGGAGCCGTGTTCACCAACATCACACACGATCATCTTGACTATCATAAATCCTTTAAAAACTATTTAAACGCCAAAAAGAAATTTTTCGATGACTTATCCTCCAACGCCTTTGCCCTTGTAAACAGCGATGACAAAAACGGTCGCATTATGTTGCAAAACACGGCTGCTGCAAAATATACTTACGCGCTAAAAAACATGGCCGATTACAAGGCCAAAGTGCTCGAAAGCCGCTTCGACAGCACCATGGTAACCATTGATGGACATCAGCTTTACACTTTGATGGTGGGCACTTTTAATGTTTACAACCTGTTGGCTGTTTACGCCACCGCCCGCCTACTTGGCAATGAAAGTGGTGAAGTTTTGCTTAAGATGAGTACCCTGAAAGGTGCCGATGGACGTTTTGAGATAATCCGTTCAAAAAACAACATTACCACCATCATCGACTACGCCCACACCCCCGATGCCCTTGAAAATGTGCTAAAAACCATTCAAAATATCCGAACCGGCAATGAGCAGCTGATTACGGTGGTGGGTGCCGGTGGAAACCGCGATAAAGAAAAACGGCCCAAAATGGCTAAAGTGGCTTCGTTGCTAAGCAACAAGGTTATTTTCACATCCGACAATCCGCGTAACGAAGAGCCGCAAGCCATTCTTAACGACCTGTTAAAAGGGGTTGATGTGGCAAAAAAAATGTCGGTGCTCTCCATCGAGAACCGAAAAGAGGCTATTCGCACTGCCGTGATGTTGGCACAACCCGGCGATATTATTCTTATTGCAGGCAAAGGCCATGAAACCTATCAGGAAATTAACGGGGTTAAGCACCCTTTTGACGATAAAAAAGTGATAACCGAAATATTCGAAAATATATAAGAGCATGCTATATTATCTGTTTAAATATCTTGATGAAGCGTATAACTTTCCCGGGGCACAGGTTTTCGATTACCTCTCTTTCAGGGCAGCCATGACTATTATTACCTCGTTGCTAATTGGAATGGTATTCGGGAAAAACTGGATAAACTTTTTGCGTAAAAAACAGGTCGGCGAAACCGTTCGCGACCTTGGCTTGCAGGGGCAAATGGAAAAACAGGGCACCCCTACCATGGGCGGTTTAATTATTCTGGCTTCCATTATTATTCCTGTTTTGCTGTTTGCCAGGCTCGACAACATCTACATACAGCTTATGCTCTTTACAACTATTTGGCTTGGATTTGTAGGGTTTGTGGATGATTACATAAAAGTTTTCAGAAAAGATAAAGCAGGTTTAAAGGGGAAAATAAAAATTCTGGCACAGGTTATCCTTGGGCTTGTTGTGGGTGCCGTACTTTATTTTAGCCCTCAGGTGGTGGTACGCGAAAAACAGAAAGTGGTTACCTCCGAAGTGGTTCAGAAAATGAAAACCGAAGGCCTTTCGTACGCCTTTCAATCCGATGAACGCCACTCCACAAAAACCACCATTCCGTTTGTCAAAAACAACGAGTTCGACTACGCCGTTTTATTAAAATGGATGGGTAATGGATACGAAAAGTATGCCTTCTTAATTTTTATCCCGTTTGTAATTTTTATCCTTACCGGAGTATCCAACGGAGCCAATTTAACCGATGGCATGGATGGCCTGGCGGCAGGAACCTCTGCCATTATCGGAGCCACGCTGGGCATACTGGCATGGGTTTCGGGTAACATCATCTTTTCAAACTATCTCAACATTATGTACATCCCCAATGTGGGTGAGCTAACGGTTTTTATAGCCGGATTTGTGGGGGCTACCGTGGGCTTTTTGTGGTACAACACCTATCCCGCTCAGGTGTTTATGGGCGATACCGGAAGCCTTGCCATCGGCGGCATCATTGCCGTGTTTGCCATTATCATTCGTAAAGAATTACTGCTTCCGCTGCTGGCCGGAATCTTCCTGGTGGAGAGCCTGTCGGTAATTATGCAGGTAAGCTATTTTAAATATACCCGCAAAAAATTTGGCGAAGGACGAAGAATTTTCCTCATGTCGCCCCTGCATCATCACTACCAGAAAAAGGGATATCCCGAAGCAAAAATCGTGATGCGTGTTTTTATTATAGGCATGATGCTGGCAGTATTAACCATTATAACCTTAAAACTCAGATAGATGAATGGCAAGTACGACATAGTTATCATTGGTGCCGGCGAAAGCGGAACAGGGGCTGCCATGCTTGCCAAAAAACAGGGGTATGAAGTTTTTGTAAGCGACTACGGAAAAATTTCACCTCAATATAAAAGCGTTCTTACACAAAATGAAATTGATTTTGAAGAAAACGGACATTCCTTTCACCTCATCGAAAATGCCACGGAAATTATAAAAAGTCCCGGCATACCCGATGCTGCCCCGGTGGTAAAACAAGCCACCGGAAAAGGTATTCCCGTTATCTCGGAACTGGAATTTGCAGCCCGTTATACCGATGCAAAACTTATCTGCATCACAGGTTCAAACGGCAAAACCACCACCACCCTGTTAACGCATCATATTTTAAAGCAGGCGGGGTTGAATGCCGGACTGGCAGGTAACATTGGCGATAGTTTTGCCAAACAGGTGGCACTTGAAAACCACGACATTTATGTGCTGGAAGTAAGCAGTTTTCAGTTGGACGGCATGTTTCGCTTTAAAGCCGATATCGCCGTTTTAACCAATCTGACGCCTGACCATCTCGACAGATATCAGGGACGTTTTGAAAACTATGTCGATTCCAAATTCCGAGTTCTTCAAAACATGACGGAGGAGGATGCCTTTATTTTTAATGCCGACGATCCGGTTACGGTACGGGAGCTTAAAAAAAGAACCATCCTGCCCAAAAAATACAGCCTGACACTTAATAATTCCCCTGTGGAAAACGGTGCCTGGCTTCAAAACAACGAATTGATTTTTAACATAAATAAAAGCAAATTTAATATGACACTTGAACAGTTAGCACTTCAGGGAAAACACAATGCCTACAACTCCATGGCGGCTTCGATAGCCTCCCGGTTGGTGGATGTACGTAAGGAAAACATCAAACAAAGCCTTTCCGATTTTGAAAACATTCCACACCGTTTGGAGTTTGTTTCCAATGTACATGGCATTACGTTTATCAACGACAGCAAGGCCACCAACATAAACTCCACCTGGTATGCGCTGGAGTATGTTGAAGCACCCACCGTTTGGATTGTTGGCGGCCAGGATAAGGGAAACGACTACTCCGAGTTGATGCCTCTTGTAAAAGAAAAAGTAAAAGCCATTGTCTGTCTTGGCGTTGACAACAGCAAACTTCACGAGGCTTTTGAAGATTATGTGGAGCTGATGGTGGATGCATCATCGGCACGCGAAGCCGTAGTTTACGCATACAACCTTGCTAAAAAAGGCGAAATAGTACTCCTGTCACCCGCCTGTGCCAGTTTCGACCTTTTTGAAAATTATCAGGACCGTGGCGACCAGTTTAAAAAAGCCGTAAAGGAGTTGTAAAAAATGAATACAGGCTTCAAATACATAAAAGGAGATAAGGTAATTTGGTTTATCGTGGTGATGCTGAGCATTATTTCGTTGCTGACTGTTTACAGCTCAACCGGTACGCTTGCCTACAAATACCAGGGTGGCGATACCATGCATTATATGATAAAGCATACCATCATTTTATCGTTGGGACTTCTGCTTATGTATTTGGCTTACAAGTTAAAATACACCTATTACTCGCGTATATTTCAAATTGCGCTTTATATTGCAGTTCCCCTGTTGGTGATAACCCTCTTTCTCGGCGAAACCATCAACGGAGCCTCCCGTGTTTTACGGTTTCCCGTGCTGGGGCTAACCTTTCAAACTTCCGATTTGGCAAAAATTACCCTCATTGTTTATCTTGCCCGCGAACTTACCCGCCGGCAGGATAACATTAAAAGCTTTAAATCGGCTTTTGTACCGCTTATGGTTCCCATACTGGCGGTGGTTTTGGCCATCCTGCCCGCAAACTTATCAACGGCAGCCATTGTATTTCTCATCAGCCTTGTGATGCTGTATGTGGGAAGGGTGAACCTCTATTATTTAACGGGTTTAGTTGTAACCGGTGCACTTATTATTGGCATAGTGATATTGATTATGTTTAACATGCCTGATGGATTACAGGGACGGACAGCCACCTGGAAGCACCGAATTGAACACTATTTTAACAAAGATAAAGATTCGTATCAGGTGGAGCAGGCTAAAATTGCCATCGCCACAGGTGGTATTTATGGCAAAGGGCCGGGCAACAGTACCCAGCGAAATATTTTACCCCATCCCTATTCCGACTTTATTTATGCCATCATCATCGAAGAATACGGGCTTATTGGAGGGGCTTTTGTGCTACTACTCTACCTTGTGCTCTTTTTCCGGGCCATTCGCATCTCGCTTAAGTCACCTACAATATTCGGTAGTTTTATGGTGATAGGTATGAGTTTCAGCCTGGTTTTACAGGCACTTATTAACATGGGAGTGGCGGTAAGCCTTTTCCCTGTTACCGGCCAGCCGCTGCCACTCATAAGCATGGGAGGAACCTCAATATGGTTTAGCAGCCTCGCCATCGGCATTATTTTAAGTGTTAGCCGCGAAATTGAACTCAACAACGAAAAGCTTGCCCCTGAGGCAGCAGAAGGGGAGGACGATGAATAGCAGCTCGTTAAAAATATTAATGAGTGGCGGAGGTACCGGAGGCCATATTTTTCCGGCCATTGCCATTGCCAACAAGCTAAAAGAACATTATCCCCATGCCGATATTCTTTTTGTGGGTGCCAAAGGCAGAATGGAAATGGAAAAAGTTCCCCGTGCAGGCTATCCCATTCAGGGACTATGGATTAGCGGTTTTCAACGCAGGTTGACTCTCGATAATCTTTCGTTTCCGTTTAAACTTGTCAGCAGCCTTTGTAAAGCACGAAAAATTATTAATAATTTTAAACCCCATGTGGCCATTGGAACCGGTGGTTATGCCAGCGGGCCATTGTTGTATATGGCTTCTAGGAAGAAGGTACCCACACTCATATTGGAGCAAAATTCCTTTCCGGGCATCACCAATAAAATATTGGGGAAAAGGGTAAACACCGTTTGTGTTGCCTACAACGGAATGGAAAAATATTTTCCACAAAACAAATTAACAATTACCGGCGCTCCCATTCGTAAAGAGATTCTTTCCCTCAGCACCACGCGTGAAGAGGGACTAAAGCATTTCGGCCTTAATAAAGAGGAACCGGTATTGCTAATCATTGGAGGTAGTCAGGGTGCCAGAGGAATTAACACTGCCATTGAGCAAAACCTCGATGCCATTGCAGCGCTTGGCATTCAAATAATATGGCAAACGGGTAGCGCCTCTTTTAAGAATGCGGAAAAGGCTGCCCAAAAAAGCCGTTTCAAAGCCAACATCAGGGTAACCGAGTTTATTTACGAAATGGACAAGGCTTATGCCGCAGCCAGTCTGATTGTTTCGCGGGCAGGTGCCATAGCCATCGCCGAAATTGTGGCCGTGGGCAAACCCGCTATCTTTATTCCGTTGCCATCGGCTGCCGAAGACCATCAAACAAAAAATGCCCGCTCGCTCTCGGAAAAAGGAGCCGGCATCCTGCTTCCTGAAAAGGATGCAAAAACAAAAATTGTTGCCGAAATAAAAGCACTTGCAGAGTCTGCTGAAAAAAGAAACGACATCATTAAAAACTTAACGGCTTTTAAAACGGATGATGCCACCCAAAATATTGTTAACGAAGTTGATAAACTGATAAATAAGAAACGATGAATAGTAAGAAAACGGCATATTTTCTTGGTATCGGCGGCATAGGCATGAGCGCCCTGGCACGCTTTTACAAAAAGAAAGGGTATGAAGTGTATGGTTACGACCGTACCGCCACGCCGTTAACCCTTCAGCTTGAAAGCGAAGGAATGCATATTCATTATGATGAGGATGTTTCAGCCATCCCGAAAAATCCCGATTTGGTGGTTTATACCCCTGCTATTCCCAAAAGCAACAAGGAGTACAGGTTTTTTGTTGATAACAATATTGAGCTAAAAAAGAGAGCTGCGGTGCTTGGCGACCTGTCGAAAGAGTACTTTACGGTGGCCGTAGCGGGCACCCATGGTAAAACCAGCATCAGCTCCATGGCAGCTCACCTGCTTAAAGCTTCCGGAAAAAACATTACTGCTTTAATTGGCGGCATATTAAAAAATTACGGTTCCAATTTTATCATTTCCGACACCACCGATATTTTTGTGGTGGAAGCCGATGAATACGACCGTTCGTTTTTGCAGCTTCATCCCGATATTTCGGTTATCTCCTCCATGGATGCCGACCATCTCGACATTTACGGAACAAAAGCCGAGCTGCAAAAAACATTTTTGGAATTTGCCGGAAAGCTTTCGGAAAACGGAACGCTCATCTACCACAAAGGCCTCGACAGTTTAAAAAACGGAGCTGCAAAAACCATTACCTACTCAGCGCGTGAAAATGCTGCCTGCCATGCTGAAAATATCCGTATTGAAAAGGGGTGCTTTGTGTTCGACCTTGTTTACAACCATCAAACCGTTAAAGCTGTCAGGCTGGCTGTTCCCGGATTGCATTACATCGAAAATGCGTTGGCGGCGGCAGTAATAGGTTTTGAAACAGAACTTTCGGGCGCTCAAATAAAAGCCGGCCTCCAATCGTTTGAAGGGGTACAGCATCGGTTTGATTATCACATTAAAACCGATAATCTGGTGTTTATTCACGATTATGCTCATCATCCGGGTGAGCTGTCGGTTACCATCGAAGCAGCCAAATTGCTCTATCCTCATAAAAAAATTACCGGCGTTTTTCAGCCCCATCTATATAGCCGAACACAGGATTTTGCACAGGGTTTTGCCGATGCGCTTAATCAACTTGACGAGATAATTCTGCTTGATATTTATCCCGCACGCGAAGAGCCTATTCCCGGTGTAACATCAGATATCATTTTTGAGAAAATTACCAATTCACATAAAAAACGGATGAAAAAAGATGCATTGCTCAACTATTTGTCGCAGCATAAACCGCAGGTGTTGTTAACGCTCGGTGCCGGCGATATAGGGCTTATGCCGGAGGAAATTAAAAAAGTATTAATCAGTTAAATGAAACGATTTTTTCAAATAGCACTCTTCTTGCTTGCTGCAACATCCATTGTGGCGCTGGTTGTTTATGTTTATTATAAGCACGAGCAGCAACCGTTACAAAAGGTGATGGTTCATGTTACGCGCAGCACCGAAAAAGGTTTTTTGGATAAGGATAAAATTCTAACCTTTGTCAACAACAACCTGAACGACACCATACGGCTTAAGGATGTGAATATTGGCTTATTGGAAGACAGTCTGGCTCAAACACCCTGGGTTGACAAAATTGATGCTTACACCGACATTGATGGTAACCTTATCATCAATCTGCGCGAGTCGAAGCCCGTGTTAAGGGTATTCAACCAGTTTGGAACAAGTTTTTATCTCGATAAAACAGGAAACATTTTGCCGCTAAGTAAAAACTATTCGCCACGGTTACGTATCGCCAACGGCTACATTCAAACCAATCCCGTTAAGGGCTTTAACAACATAAACGACACCGTTTACAAAAAAAGTGATTTAAAAAAATTGCTCTATATCTCAACAAAAATCGACCAATTCAGGTTTTTAAAATCACTTATTGGCGAAGTTTATTTAAACAGCCGCCATGAGTTTGATTTGATACCTGCTGTTGGCAATCAGGTTATCCGGCTGGGCGACACGGTTAATCTGGATCATAAACTTGAGAATCTGGCAATATTTTACAAAAAGGCACTGGTTTATCAGGGTTGGGACACCTATAAAACAGTGAGCCTCAAATATAAGAATCAAATAGTATGTACTAAAAAATAGCGATATGAAAAACAGAGAAAATGACATTATTGTCGGCTTGGATATAGGTACTACAAAAATTGCCTGTATCGTTGGGCAAAAAGATGAATTTGGCAAAATTGAGATATTGGGCTATGGCAAAACCGAGTCCATAGGCGTCAAGCGAGGGGTGGTAGCCAACATCGAAAACACGGTAAAATCCATTCGCAAAGCGGTTGAAATAGCTGAAGAGGAGTCGCAGGTTGAGATAAAAGCGGTTCATGTGGGCATTGCCGGACAGCATATCCGCAGTCAGCAACACCGTGGCAACATCATTCGCGACGATCCCAATAAAGAGATTAGTCAGGTAGAGATTGAAAAATTGAAAATGGATATGTACAAGCTGAATATGTCGCCCGGCGAGGAAATTATCGATGTAATTCCGCAGGACTATATCATTGATAACGAGGAAGGTATTCGTGAGCCGCGCGGCATGCTGGGCAGCACATTGGAAGCCAATTTTCATATCATCATCGGGCAAACGGCAGCAGCAAAAAACATATACACCTGTGTACGAAAAGCAGGCCTTGAGGTGGAAGCCCTTATTTTGGAACCCATCGCTTCGGCACAGGCAGTATTAAGCGACGAAGAGAAAGAGGCCGGTGTGGCGCTAGTGGATATTGGCGGTGGCACCACCGATATTGCCATCTTTCAGGACCACATCATCCGCCATACTGCTGTGATTCCATTTGGTGGCGAAATAATTACCGAAGATGTTAAAGAGGGCTGCTCCATTATTAAACGCTACGCCGAAGAGCTGAAACTAAAATTCGGTTCGGCACTTGCTGAAAAGAACAGCGACAACGAAGTAGTAGCCATTCCCGGCCTTCGTGGACGTCCTCCCAAAGAGATTACCCTGAAAAATCTCGCCAACATCATAGAAGCAAGGCTGAAAGATATTATCGAACTGATTGATTTTGAGATAAAAAATTCAGGGTTCAAAAAGAAACTCATCGGAGGTATTGTGCTTACCGGTGGTGGTTCGCAGCTTAAGCATATGGATATTTTTACCCAGTACAATACCGGAATGGATACACGTATCGGTTACCCCAACGAGTATCTTTCGGGAAAAAACAGCGATAAAATGGCAGCACCCATGTTTGCCACCGGTATAGGCCTTGTAATTGAGGGTATCCGTCGTTCCGAAATTCAAAATAATCTTGAAGAAGAGAGTGATACCACTAAAGGAAAAGGCCGCGGCTTTTTGGGGTTGGGTTCAAAAAAAGATAAGGAGCGCGCCTACACCGAACCCGGCGTATCGTTTTTAAATAAGATAAAAGCCTTTTTTGAAGACGACCCTGCCACAGAGCAATAACAGTGTTTTCAATTAACGAAAACATGTTAATAAACTTTATATTAATGATAAAAACAGAAAATAAAACCTTTTAATTTTACATCAAAGAGTAACAATATGAATTCTGATTTAATCCAATTCGAAGAAAACGGGCAAAAGATACCGCAAACAGCTTCAAACGAAGGTGTTTTGGAAAATGATGTGGAGATGGATAACCCGCTAGAATTTGAACCCAAAGAGTTGCCCAATATTATTAAAGTTGTTGGTGTGGGCGGTGGCGGCGGCAATGCCGTTAACTACATGTTTAAGCAAGGCATAAAGGGAGTTGATTTTGTGGTTTGCAATACCGATGCACAGGCGTTGCGCAACAGCCCCATTCCCATCAAAGTTAAACTGGGCAACCGTAAACTTGGTGCAGGCTCCAAACCCGATGTGGGCCGCCAGGCTGCCATTGATTCGGTAGAGGATATTAAAAAGGCTATGGCTGGCGATACCGAAATGCTGTTTATTACCGCAGGAATGGGTGGTGGAACAGGCACCGGGGCAGCTCCTGTTATTGCGCAGGTAGCCAAGGAGATGGGCGTTTTGGTAGTGGGAATTGTTACCCTTCCTTTTGAGTGGGAAGGACAAAAAAGGCTTAACCTCGCTCAAAAAGGTATCGAAGAATTAAAAGATCATGTTGACACGCTTATTGTTATTAGCAACAACAAACTTCGCGAAGTTTATGGCAACCTGTCGCTTAAACAGGCTTTCAGCAAAGCCGATGATATTTTAAAAACAGCTGCCAAGGGAATTGCGGAGCTTATTACCGTTCCGGGATATGTAAATGTTGACTTTGAGGATGTTAAAACCATTATGACCGAAAATGAAAGCGGCAAGGCCATCATGAGTTCGGCACAAGCCGAAGGCGAAGAGCGTTCCACACGGGCAGTGCAGGAGGCGTTGAACTCGCCGCTGCTTGATGACAACGACATTGCCGGCGCCAGCGACATCCTGTTGCACATCATTACCGGAAGCAAAGAGTTGATGATGGACGAAGTTGAAGAGATTACAACTTATATACAAAGTCAGGCCGGAAACGGTGCCAACCTCATTTGGGGTAACGGTACCGATGAAAACCTTGGCGAGGCACTTAGTGTTACCATTATTGCCACAGGTTTTGATAAAAAGAAACAGACAGAAGAGGTAAACCCCGACAGAGTAGTCATTAATATCGACTCGGTACCTGAGCCTGTATTTACCCCTCCGCAAGAGGAAGAAAAACCTGAAAAACCCGTTGTTGATGAGCCTGTACTTTTAACAAAAACCGAACCGGAAGAGAAAATTGAACTGACAACCGCCGGTGATGAAGAAGCCCCTTCGCCAACCAAAAAGAAAGTGCATAACCTGTTTGAAACCACACCCGTTAAGGAAAAGAAAGCTCCTGTAAAAGAGGAACCTGTTCCGGAAAATAAAGTGGAAAAAGAGGAGACTCCTGCCGAAATAGAATTTGAGATTGAAAATACCATAACTCCGGCCGAGCCGGCAGAGGAGAAAGAGGTAAAACACGCCGACGAGCGCCGTAAAACGTTAAACCGTGAAAAGTTAAAAGGGTTAAGCTCGTTAACAGGTTCCAATCTTACCGACCTTGAGAATGTGCCTGCTTACCAGCGCCGCAATGTGGAGCTTGACAACCGTACTCCTTCTTCGGAAGAAAACATATCACGCTATACACTGGGCAGCGATGAAAACAACAACCCCGTAATCAATAAAGGAAATTCATTTTTACACGATAACGTGGATTGATTGTTATAAAAAACTGTTACTCTTTAATAAAACCGGTATCCCCTTTTTGGATTGCCGGTTTTTTTTTAATGGTTTGATAGCGATACCAGAAAACTAATGGTTGTGGTACAGCCTGATTTTTCCGTCAAATTCAATGGCCACAACGGTGTAATACGGGTCAATACTGTTTTTGGGGATGTTGATGTACAGCAGGCCGGGATAGTTGTTCCACGAAACTTTGGTGAGTATTTTATGTCTCAGAGGGGAGTTGCTGCCCACTAACCGTATGTTTTTTATTTTACCGGAAATTCCTTTTAATACAATCTGATTATCTTTGAGAATATCACGGACATAAACATATAAAACGGTACTGTCGGCAGACAAGGCTGTGGGGCCGTAAAAGTAATCGTAAGGAATTCCGGGCAAAGTTCCGTAAACAGCTTCTTTGTGCTTGCTGTTCCATTTTCCCAACTCTTTCAGTATGTGAACCTGTTGCTCAGGGATGGTTCCATCTGCTTTTGGGCCAATGTCCAACAGTAGGTTGCCGCCTTTACTGATGCAGTCAATAAAAATATCCAGCACCTCTTGTGGTGTTTTGTAACTGGTGTCCTGCGGCTGGTAGCCCCACGAGTCGTTGGAGGTCATGCATAACTCCCAGTAAGGCGTTTCGGGACGATGTACCGGTGTTCCTATTTCAGGGGTGGCATAGTCGCCGTGCCCCCGTAGTCTGGAGTTGAAAATAACATCAGGGTTAACATCCAACAGCATTTTTCTCACCTTTATAATCTCCCATTCATCGGCACTGTGCTCCCAGTCGCCATCAAACCACCATAAATCAGGATTGTATCGGGTAGCCAATTCCAAAAGCTGTCCCTGATAATATTTTAAAAACTTTTGCCACCGTTTCGGGTCATCCGAAATTTTGTACCTCAACGAATCGCGGGTAAGCTTTGGATAGTCTTTATACGACCAATCGATAAGCGAAAAGTAAAGACCGGCTTTTAACCCGTCTTTACGCAGCGAATCGATGAACGGAGTAAGTACATCACGCTTTGCAGGTGTTTTCTTTATCACGTTGAGGTTGCCATACTTGGTATCCCACAGGGCAAACCCATCGTGGTGCTTTGATGTGATGACAGCATAGCGGGCGCCGCTCTCTTTAATTAAATCTGCCCATTGTCCGGGGTGGTAGTTTGCAGCAGTAAAACCTTTGGTTTGTTTTAGGTAGTCGTTGTGCGATATTTGCCCGTTGTAAAACGACCACGATTCGCCAATACCATTGACAGCATAAATACCCCAATGAATGAATATGCCGAGCTTGGCATCTTTAAACCATTGCATTTTTTTTACAAGGGAAGTGTCAGACAGAGTCTCACTCTGAGCTGATAGCAACAGCGGCACCATCAGTAATATCAAAAGTATCTTTTTCATTTTGATTAAATTTTCGATAGTTAATGTTGTTTTTTATGACAGCTGCTGAGACGGTTTTGTTGTTTTTGTTCGGGGAATTAGTTGTTAAACTGTTCTTCTTTATGCCAAAGGCATAAAGAAGAACGGAAATCCGTGCAATCCGTTAAATTCGATGACT
>JALVAQ010000036.1 GCA_027011095.1 Bacteroidales bacterium | reverse complement strand
ATCCATATATTATTCGTTTAGAAGAGTCAATAGATTGTTTTAAATATGGATTTTTTATTGCTTTTTCTTCAAGAAGATCTACTTGTCGTTTCAATAGCATCTCCAATGAAGTCTTTAGTTCAAAATAATTATCAGCATAACTATATGGGTCAACGCTTTTAAAGTCAACAAGAAAGTCTATATCACTTGACTTTTTAAATCGATTAGTCAATATTGATCCAAAAATATATAAACTGGAAACCTTATGTTTATCACATAGAATTTTTATATTCTCTATATTTTCCTCAACTATATTCATACTCCAAAATTACAAATTTTCTTATTTATTCCGGAATTATTTCAAACGGTTATTTTCATGGGTTGTACACAACAATTAGTTCACACTTAACCACTTTTTCATACTTGCGCGGTTTTTATCATTTGTTATTGTTTTCCCTTCAGCAGTATAAAGATATTTCAGCAACTCATTATAGCGCTTGCTGATATTACCTCTTATTACCTTCATGGTGGCATTCATCAACCCGTTTTGTTCGTTGAAACTTTCATCCGGAATACCAATGGAAGCGGGTAGCCACCGCGCCGGAAACATATCCTGGAACTCGCCACCGTTGAGGTATTTTGCCACCTCTTCTTTAATTACATTCAGGGCCAAATCAATTGCATCTTCACTTTTAACATCCACTCCTTCCGACTTAATTCGCTCTTTAATTGCCGCCGGGTTGGGGACAATCAAGCCAACGGTATATGGATTTTGATTGTTATGCAACATCACCTGCTCAATATATTTCGACTGGTCGGTAAGTGCTTCCTCAATGCCTTCGGGGCTGTACTTCTCTCCATCGTTGCCAATTAACAAACTTTTAAACCTGCCCAAAACATACAAAAAGCCATCCTTATCCAAGTATCCTATATCGCCGGTGTGGAGCCAGCCCTCTTTCAGGGTTTCGTTGGTGGCTTTTTCATTTTTCCAGTAGCCCTTCATTACATTTTCGCCTTTTACTACAATCTCGCCCTTTTCGCCGGTTTTCATTTCGTTTCCGTTATCATCAAGGATTTTAATTTCCAGATTGGCAACAATCCTTCCCGAACTGCCCATTTTGTGTGCATCGGGCGAGTTGGAAGAAATTACCGGTGCCGCCTCCGAAAGGCCATACCCCTGATACATAGGTATTCCGATGGCATAAAAAAAGCGTTGCAACTCGATGTCAAGCAGCGCACCACCTCCCACAAAATAGAGCAGGTTGCCTCCAAACCCTTCCCGAATTTTGCTGAACAGAATTTTATCGAACAGGCCTAACAGCGGTTTATATATAAAGGTGCCGCCTGTACCCTTATCAAACCCCAGCTTATTATATTTATAGGCCATGTTAAGGGCAAAGTTGAATAGGTTTTCAGTGGTTTTTCCCTTTTGGCGGATACCTGCTTCAATATTCTTTTTAAAATTTTTGGCCAGTGCCGGAACGCTTAACAAAAAGTAAGGTTTTATCTCCTTAATGTTTTTAGGAATATTTTTCAGTGTTTCCATGGGCGTTCTTCCCCTTTCAACCACGGCAAGGCTGGCTCCCTTTCCTATCATCGTATAAAGCCCCACCGTATGGGCAAATGAGTGATCCCAGGGCAAAATTAAAAGCGTAATATACTCCTGTTTTATTTCAAACAACGAGGTACCCTGCTCGGTATTGGCAGTATAATTTCGATGGGTTAACATAATGCCTTTGGGGTCGGCAGTGGTGCCCGAAGTGTAGGTTATATTGGCAACATCATCGCCCTCAACCGATTGCATCATTTTTTTGACTGCTGCTTTTAAATTGGAAGAGGCACTTTTCCCTTTTTGATAAATTTCAGAGTATAGTATTTCATTTTCCTTTTTATCAACATCATCAAGCACGATGATGGTTTCCACTTTTGGGAGTTTATGAATTATGTCGCGAATCTTTTTAAGCTGCGATTCGGAAACTATTACCGCTTTTGATTCGGAATGATTTATTCTGAAAGCAATTTCGTTTGGCTCGATAAGTTTTACCGAAAGGGGTACATCAATAATACCAAGATAAAGCATGGCTAATTCCGACACTAACCACTCCGTCCGTCCCTCTGCCAACAAAGCAACACGGTCGCCTTTTCTCAATCCAAGATTATACAAACCGGTAGCAAAATGTTCCACCTGTTCATCAATTTCTTTGTAGGTAGCACCCACATATTTTCCATTCTTTTTTTCGTGTATTAACACGTTATCAGCATATTTAGCTACACTATTCTTAAAAAATCCCGGTATTGTTTTCATATGTTCATTGTTTTATTGCATGTTTGTTGTAACCACTCTGCAAAAATTGAAAAATAAAAAAAGGCAAGATAATAAAATTTTGAATCTTTGGTTTTGACAGCAGAACTCATACACAAATATTAAACGGTTGTGCGGCATTATTTATTCTTAAGCTCTTTCAGATTTGCCCATCCGAACAAGCTTGCAGTCAATCATAAAACCATTCTCTTTCATCGTATGGTTTTTATTGTATTTTTGTTTGCTTAACATTTATGATAATCTTTTAAAGGTCATATCCTATGTATGCTTTTATCAGGGGTAAACTTGCAGAAATAACCCCTACTTATGTAATTATTGACAATCAGGGAGTTGGATATTTTATCAACATCACTGTCAATACCTATTCTCAAATAAAAGAACTGAAAGAAGTAAAGCTTTTTACCCATCTCGTGGTGCGCGAAGATGCACATATCTTGTATGGTTTTGCCAAAGAGAATGAACGGCAGCTTTTTCTTTTGCTCATCACCGTATCGGGAGTGGGTGCCAACACTGCCAGGTTAATTCTGTCGTCACTTTCCACCGAAGAAACATACACTGCCATCACACAGGGAAACACCATGGTGCTTCAGGGTGTAAAAGGTATTGGAGGAAAAACAGCCCAACGCATCATTATCGACCTTCGCGACAAACTAATTAAACAGGATATTAAGCTCGAAAAAATACCCTCAGGCCACAATACTTTAAAAGATGAAGCGTTATCAGGTTTGTTGATACTTGGGTTTAATAAAACAATAGCCGAAAAAGCCGTTGTTAAAGTAATGAAACAGACTGAAATTGATAGCGTTGAACTTCTTATTAAAGAAGCTCTGAAAATCTTATAACTGACACAATTGATTAACGATAAGAGAAAGTTTTGAAGCGGGGAGACAGATACTTTTTACTAACAATTATTTTAACCTTTGCATTTTGGATTGGGTTATTCAATTCGGGCAGCATGCTGCTTGCTCAAAATCAGAGTACAACCGTTTCCGATTCGGCTCAAAATACCGACACCACCCATCTTATCTATCCCTTTAACGATTTTTCGGGAAATCCTTACCTGCAACAAAATTCCAGCCCGTTTTTTTTAAACAATCCTTCAAATGTAAAGCAGGAAATCATTTATAACCCTAAAACCAATTCCTACGAATTTGTTAATAAGGTTGGCAACTTTACCTATCGTTCGCCCACCAGCATGGATTTTGACGAGTATCAAAAATACGAACTCAACAAAGATGTAAAAAGCTATTGGCAGGACAGGGCACAGGTATCGGGTACCAGCGAAGGCGACCGGTTGATTCCTAAAATATATGTTGGTGGCAAGGCTTTTGAGTCGATTTTCGGAAGCAATACCATTGATATACGCCCGCAGGGATCGGCACAAATAAGCTTTGGTATTTTATCGAACAAACGCGATGACCCCGCCCTTGATGTCAGGCAGCGGCGTACCACCAATTTCGATTTTAAAGAGTCGATTCAAATGAATGTTATCGCCAAGATAGGCGACAAAATAGAATTTAAAGCAAACTACAATACCGAGTCGTCGTTTAACTTTGAAAATACACTTAAGCTCAGGTACGAAGGTAAGGAAGATGAAATTATTCAGTTAATCGAAGCCGGAAATGTTAGCCTTCCCCTCAGCTCAACACTTATAAGAGGCAGCCAAAGCCTGTTTGGTGTTAAAACAAAACTTCAATTTGGTAAAACAACTATTACCGGTGTGTTTTCGCAGCAACAAAGCGAAACAAAAAATATTAGAATTCAGGGTGGAGCGCAAGCCAACCATTTTGAGCTTTCGGCACTGGATTACGAAGACAACCGCCACTTTTTCTTAAGTCAGTATTTTCGCGATAACTAC
>JALVAQ010000035.1 GCA_027011095.1 Bacteroidales bacterium | reverse complement strand
ATTTACAACCTGTGAAAGATTAACACAACCAATTTTTAACTCAATATTTAAATTATGAAAACCATTAAAGCCTTTTTGTTAACCGGGACTATTTTATTTACCCTCAATGTATTTGCCCAGGTTGCAGTAAACACAAACGGCACATCGCCTGATGAATCAGCCATGCTTGATGTGCAATCAACAAGCAAAGGAATGCTGGTACCAAGAATGACAACCTACAATCGGACTACTATTTCAAGCCCTGCCATTGGTTTGTTGGTGTATGATACGGACACCAAAAGCTTTTGGTTTAGAACCATGTCGGGATGGAAAGAAATTTACGGTTCCAACAACAACACAACCCTTGCCGATGCCGACAACGACACCAAAGTGGAAGTGGAGCAAACCCCTGATGAAGACGCCATTAGCCTAACAATGGCCGGAACGGAGTTTTTTGTTTTTGACAGCGCGAGGATTGAAGTGAAGAATTCAGGTAACTCGGTTTTTATAGGCGAAGATGCCGGCAAAAATGATGACTATTCAGATAATTCAAATGTAGCAATAGGAAAATCTGCCATAAAAGATAATATTACAGGAAGCAATAATATTGCCATTGGTCGATATGCATTGGAAAAAAATGTAGCGAAAATTGGTAATGTTGCCATTGGTGCAAATACGATGAGATATTTTGACAATTCTACTAATTCTATTTCTACTGATAATACTGCGGTGGGCATGAATTCAATGACGGGTTCAGGAACTCCGGAAAACAATACCGGAGATTACAATACGGGGATGGGTGCCTATACGCTACACAATAACACTTCGGGTTCGGGAAATATGGCAGCGGGCTATGGTGCGTTACAAAATAATAGAGGAGGCGATGAAAATACAGCCATAGGAAAATATACACTTTTCTTAAATGAAGAAAATAATAAATCAACTGCAATAGGCTATGGTTCTATGTATTATGCTTACAATGGAACATCAGGCCAGGATGCTTACAATAGCGCAGTGGGGTATTTTGCGTTAAGAGGAAGCACAACGGCTGCCAACAATACCGGCCATTATAATACAGCAATGGGAGCGGTTACATTATTTAGTAATAGTAGTGGACATTATAATACTGCTATTGGCTATGCTTCACTATTTAATAATGCCGGCAACAGCAGAAATACGGCTGTAGGTTACAATTCGATGTATTATGCCGACAATCGTTCCAATGGACGCTACACATATAATACTGCAGTGGGTTGTGAAGCGTTAATGGGGAGTACAACAGCTTCTGCAAATACAGGTAGATATAACACTGCTGTTGGTGATGCCAGCTTGAAGAATAATACGATAGGAGGAGATAATGTTGCCATTGGGGCATCGGCATTAACCGCAAACTCTACTGGTATTTACAACACAGCAGTTGGATATTTTAGCCTTGCATCAAATGATAGTAGTGATTATAATACTGCCGTTGGTGGAAATTCTATGTATAGCAATGAAGAGGGAACAAACAATACCGCAGTGGGTTATCATGTTATGTTTAATAATATATCGGGAAATCACAACACGGCGATGGGTTTTGATGCACTTGACGCAATTACAACTTCTGACCAAAATACCGCAATCGGTTACAAAAGTCTTACAGCACTTACATCAGGAAGTATGAATGTGGCAATTGGCGATTATGCAGGAGACAACCTTACCTCCGGTTCATCAAATATATTTATTGGCAGCAATACCGATGCACCTGTAACCACAGGCTCTCGTCAGCTTAATATTGGAAATATTATATATGGAACTAATCTTGGACTTAGTGCGCCTAAAATTGGAATTGGAACCGATAGTCCAGAACAGAAGCTTGATGTTCGTGGAAACTTTCAGGTAAAGCCTATAACGGGACCTGTGACGGCTAATATAGAATCGTCAACAGCAGGGGCAAGTTTGCTTCTTAAAGCAAACGGTAGTAGTTTGGGTCAGGTAAAATTTTATGACAATGGAGCCTATGGCGCATCAATGGGTTATGATAATGATAACGACCACATTTTCTTTTACCACGGAGCCAATATTTTTATTGATAACGGCAATTTTATTCCGGGCACTAATAAGGGGGGCGACCTTGGTATTGATGGCCAGGCCTGGGATGATATTTATTACGATGACCTGCATAATCAGGGTGCGGCAGCTTTTACCGACCGTATGGTAACCGATGAAATAGTAAACTTTCCGCCCCTTGCTAAAACACCCGGAAGTTTTGATTACAAAACTAAAAATGGAAATATTGAATTGAACCCCCAATCGTTGCCGGCAGATTTACATGACAAAAATTCAATTTTAACCGATGAGGTGGTTACCTATAACTACAAAGCCAATTACGAACAGCAAATTCAAATAAATAAGCAACAGATGGAGATTAATGAGTTGAAAAAGGTTATCGAAGAACAAAACATAAAAATAGAGCAGCTGCTGAAATTGGCTTCTGAAAACTAAGCTTTGGAAAAGTTTTTTACGTTAAAGAACTTTTCCAAAGCTTAGAAATCGGATTTCGAAAAATAAGTTCCTAACTCACCCGCATCAACTCCATGGCAATACCATCGGCAAAAAGCTTTCCGTGGTTTGTTAAAATATAACGGTTTCCATACCTGTCAACTTTTCCTTCGCTTAAAAAGGGTTTGATATTTTTTGTGAAATAGTTGGCATATTCGGCGCCAAAAACATTGTTTATATGCTCTGAATCGCACCCCCACGAAGTACGCAAGGAGGTCATAATATATTCGTTAAAAAGCTGTTCGGTGGTAAGTACCTCCTTTTCGGCAACCATTTTTTCAACAACATCCGAGTCGATATATTTTTTTAACAGCGCCACATTCCACTGCCTCGAAACGCCATTAAACGAATGTGCCGACGGGCCCAGCCCGAGATAGTGGTCGCCCAGCCAGTAAATACTGTTGTGCTTGGAGTAAAAGCCCTGTTTGGCAAAATTGGATATTTCGTAGTGAACAAAATCATTTTGTTTAATCTTTTCCATCAATATTTCAAAATGGCGAATACTTAGCACTTCGTCAACCTCCGCCCTCTTATGCTTTTTTATTTGATGTTGCAGTGCTGTTTTAGGTTCCACCGTCAGGCTGTACGAACTCAGGTGCGGGATACGGTAGCTAAAAAAAATATCCAGGTTTTTATTCCATTTTTCGGGTGTTAATCCGGGAATGCCGTAAATTAAATCGATGGTAATATTTTCAAACCCTGCTGTCTGTACGTTTTCGATAGCCTGCTTTGCCTGAGCTGCCGTGTGCTGTCTGTCGAGATACTGTAAATCGTCGTCAAAAAAACTTTGTACACCAATGCTGAAACGATTGATAGGAGTTTCCTTTTTCAGGCTTTTAACCTTTTCGAGACTCAGGTCATCCGGATTGGCCTCCAGTGTAATTTCCAAATCGGAATTCAGGTTAAACAGCTCATCTGCTTTGGAAAGAATGGTGTTTATCTCGTCAACTGTTAACAACGACGGAGTTCCTCCGCCAAAATAGAGGGTATTTACAACGGCTTCCTTCAGATAATCCTTTCTCATTTCCATTTCCCTTAACAGTGACGCCACAAAAACATCGCGGTATTTAACCGATGCCACTGAAAAAAAATTACAGTAATTGCATTTGTGCTTACAAAAAGGAATATGGATATAGATGCCGGCCATTGTAAATTTTTTGCGAAAATAATGGAATATTCATTTCGATATACAGTTATAATAATTTGTAAGTAAGCGATATATTCGAAGCTCATCTTATCATAATAAATCAGTCCAATCAGTTCAATCAGTGTACCATTAAATAGGACACTGATACTTATGATTGTTATCTTCTGTTTTAACAATTAGGCTAATTCCTATTTTGATGTGATAGTGATTTTGTTAAGCTAAAAAACTTTACCTATTTTTTTCAACAACTCTTTACCAAAGTCCCGAAGGGATGCTATTTGAATAGCACCGGGTGAAGCCCGGTGGATACAACAAAAATACGGAAAGCCCCCGAAGCGGGGTGTCACCATGGCAGGTTAAAGCAAATATTTCTCGTTAAATTCAATATGATGCTCCTGTAATAGAGCAATGAGTTCATCCCGAAAGGAAATTTGCTTATGATGAAATTCCTGATTTCTAATGTATTCTATTAAACTGTCTTTTGAACTATATGAATATGTATTTAAAT
>JALVAQ010000034.1 GCA_027011095.1 Bacteroidales bacterium | reverse complement strand
GATTTCGATAATACGTTAGAGTTTTATAAAAACGATAGCCTATATACATTTCGAAATCCCTATTACCTGACAGACCCCAGTCATAATTTTCTTACATTTAACGAAGAAATCAATTATTTAAGTTTTTTTAAGCGAATCACCACTTCCGGTAATAATACAACCTATTCCACTCTTTATGTGTCGTCTGACGATAGTTGCATATACAGCTTTGGGATGCTTGATAGCACAAACTTTATTTCTTACGGAAAAGTAACAGATGCTGATAATAATACTATTAAAGCCGAAGAACCACAAGCGGTGGTTAAAAACTTCTATAGAGATACTATTTACGATATGCTTTTATTTCGCAAATACAAAGCTCCTGTGCAATACCGGCAGGGGATTAATGGGTGGACTAAAAAATCATATTTAACAGCAAAAAATTACTTTTTACAAACTTTTTACTTTCCTGACATCTATTTTTATGACATAAATAAAGATGATAATGAAGATGCTTTCATCAGCGATATATTCGGGCATATTTTAGTCTCACTGCGCGATGGTAATAACAACTATTTTTTATTGCCAGATACGTTAAAAGCAGGTGGTAAAGCTATTGAAATAGGTTCTATTGTGAATTTTGCACTGGACGATTTAGATAACGATGGCAAATTAGATTTATTTGTTGGTGATTATTCAGGCAATCTGCTGTATTTTAAACAAGTAGAAGCTTATAATTTTGAATTCGCCGATACTTTACAAAAAGCCGGTCAGCGTTTAACAATGACGATTGGTGACTTTTATGCCGATGGCCAAAAAGAGTTGGCTGTTGCACAACAGAATAACGGTAATTTTATTTTTTACAAGTTTACCGGTAATACCCTGGAGGAGGTTTACACCTCTGAATTTTATGGAAATTTTCCTGTTATCAGTGATGGTGATATTAACGGTGATGGTTTTGATGACATTCTTTTGCTTTATAGTGTTAATTATCCGAATGATCATATTTGGTTTTTGTTGAATGACGGGAATGGGAATTTTTCAGTTGCTAACAATGAATATGGCGACTTTTTTGTAGGTACTACAAATAGTTCTATAGCAACTACTGATTTAAACAATGATGGCAAACCTGATGTAGTTTTACCGCAAGATAATGGTTCTGTCGATTACTGGATAAATAAAACAACCCACAATTCTGTTAAAAACCATTATATAACTGATTTAAGTGTTTATCCAAATCCGGCAAAACAACAATTAAATATTGGTCTCAATTGTGGTAAAATATTGACGTATAAAATTATTGATTTACAGGGGAGAGTTGTTCAAAAAGGTGTGTTGAGAGGGGAAAAAGTTTTAGATGTAAACAAGCTTAAAACAGGTGTTTATTGTGTTGAAATAATATCTGATACACAAATATACCATGCTAAATTTGTTAAAGAAGAGTAAACCTCTGTTAACCTGACTAAATCTATTATTTTAGATAGGTACCTTTATCGTTATAAAAGGTTAGGGGAGTGGTTTTAATTGATAAGTAGGGAAATTCAGTAAATGAGTTAGCTTTTACAAAATTCATGAAACGTGGGGAGGTAAAAATTACCGCACCAGCGTTACCGTCCCCGATTGTTTTAAGGTTACCGATTCGGCCACATCGCTGGCAAAACTTTCCATTACGGCATTCCAAACATAAACACCACCGGGCATTTCCTGTCCGTTGTAGGTTCCGTCCCACCCGTTGGCAGGGTCTTCCGAAACAAACAGCATCTTTCCCCAACGGTCGAACACCCTTAACTGATATTTGGCAATTGACTGCACCGGGCCTGCAACATTAAACGTGCGATTTATTTCGTAGCTGCTTCCCGGCTTAAAAGCATTGGGAAAAAAGAGATTGGCATATTTAACATATACCGTATCAGCATTTTTACAACAGTTTGTATCAATCACGTTTACAATATACCGACCTTCGGTAGTAACATTTAAAAAACGTTCGTTTGACCCGTCAGGTTCCCAATAATAATAGTCGTATTCGCCGGCATCCAGTTTAATGGATGAATTGGGTAAAATGTAAATAGTATCGGATGTTGAAATATTTACATCAGGTAACGGATGAATGACTATGGAATTATGATAGGTATATTGTTGGCCGTTAAACTCTTCTATCAAATCAATATTATAACTCCCCGGTTTACTAAACACATATTCAGGGTCTAGCATGGTGCTTCCTGAAGGCTCTTCACCGTCCGGATCGATGGTGTTGAAATTCCATATTGCATTGGTAATGTTAGCAGTATTTTGAATGATAAAGTTCGTAGTATCGTGGTGACACCAGTGGTAACTCCAAAAATGAGGAATATCCAGAAAATCATTGGGAAAAGCCGGCAATCCCGAATAACTATTTCCGTTGGACAGATCAAGCTCCTCCTGATCAACTCCATTCAAACTATTATAATTACACTCATTTCCCGGCCGGTTGGGATTGTTAATACGTGCCACCGTCGGATACTTATTGTTAGCAGGAAGCCCTTTAATAAACTTGGCTACATATATTCTGCCATTGGGTGCCAGCTGCAAAGCTCCATACAAAATCTGATTTGTAGCAGTAACTTCCATTGAGGCCACAACAAACGGATTGTCTAACGGGTTGGCCTGCGACAGGTCAAATTGATAAAGGAAGTTGGTTGAGTTGTCAAGTGGAGCAGTAGTTACATACAGTTTGGAATTGTCGGCTGAAAATGCTACCCCATAAGGCCCTTTTATTACTCCGGGAGTGCTGTTACGGGCATTACTCACTTTTCCGGTAGTATTATCAAAATCAAACAACTCAACATATCCGTCAAAGTTTACCACCTGTGCCAGCATACTACCGTCAGGCGATGCAACCATATATCCTGCTTCGTTATTATACGACTGAAAATTGTTATCATCGTAAGTTTCGTTTAGTCCCACTTTTGAAACAACCGGCGTGGTACTTAAGGTATCACTCAATAAATACACATAAAAGCTCCCTCCTTTTTCATCACCAAAACCATGGGTGATAATCCAGTAATCTTTACCGTTACTATGCTTGATAGCAGCAATTTTTTGGGTGTTCTGCTGTAATAACATTTCGTTTTTAGTGGTAACTTTCCCATTGCCGTTACTTGAAAAATCGACAAGGTTGTATCGTATTCCATCTTCAAAAAAACCGGGAAAATACATGTCGAGTGTAAAGACATAATATTGATTTTCGTTACCCGGATTTGGTACTATTAAAGAGGTCATGGTAGCGCCGTTGTTTCCTTTTAATCCATCGCCGTTGGCCATAATATTGGCACTTCTGTTCCAGATTTTAAATCCGTTGCAATACATCAACAGGTTTCCATCTTCATCAGAAATAGTTGAAACGCCACCTGGTGCAAAACCTGTGTAATCACCAAAAAAATCGCCATCAACAACTACCGGGGAGTCGGGTAAGGTTGAAAAACTTATGCCGGCATCATCGCCAAAGCGCCATTGATCGGCCTGCTTCGGACGGTGATAATCGCATGTTGTAATGTTTTGAGAAAATAGTGTTGAAAAATATCCTGTAAAAAAGAGCAGCCCTAAAGCTACTCTTATCAATCGGGGGGTTGTCTTCATTCTTAAACGCTTTGGTAAAATTATTTTTTTACAATTTTCTGCATAAAGGCCTTGTTATCCGCTTTATATTTCAATAAATAAATTCCGTTTGCAGCCTTACTCAAATCAAAATCTTTAATCCATCCGCCGGGGTTAATGGAAGAAAACCGTTTCTCAATCAACACACGCCCCTGAATATCCATAATCTTAATTTCCAGATTCTTAATACCATCAACAGTTTGTAGCTGAAACCGTCCATTGCTAGGATTAGGATAGACAAACAGCGGCTGATTGTCCACATTATTTTCACCGACGCCTGTTCCACACTCTTTAAAATCGAACAGTATTGAAACGCTGTCAACGTTTTGGCAACCTGTTACATTGTTTGTTACCATTACATTATAACTTTGAAAATCCAATAAATTACCATTGGTTTTGGCGGTAAGGTAACGTTCAGGCCAGCCGTTGGACCATACATATCCCATATCAGGCGGGTTGGCTTCGTTGCCTGCATCCAATGTAACCGTGTCGCGAACACAAACTTTAATAACATTGCCATCATGGGTTGCCCCTTCGGGGATAAGGTTAATTTGAGGCAACGGGTTAACCTGAAGCGTATATAAAATTGAATCGACCATGGTAAATCCATCGGATATTTTAAGGAAATAGTTTATAGTTTCGGTTGGGTTAACCACTACGCTGTCACCCGTTGAATTCCAGGTTCCGTCTTTTTCACGCCATTCCAAAGTGTAGGGACCGCCACCGCCACCGGACACGTTAGATACCAGCACCGCACTTTGTCCGTAACATATTTCCGCAGGCAGCGACATGGGTTGTGCACCCAAGGCACTTCCGGTAACTTTTACCGTTACGTCCGAAGGGTCACCGGGACAGCCATGGGCATCAACAACGTAAAGCTGATAAATTTGGTTCGACTCCAAAATAACCGTTTGAGGATTAGGAATGGTAATATCACCTTCGATTTTGTCGGGAGGCGACCAATTGTAACTGTATGGTGCTTCGCCATTGGAGGCGGAACCATCTAAAAAGGTAAAAGTTCCAAAATTAATTTCTTGTTCAGGCCCTGCATCCACAATGGGGGTTGGGTAAACGGTGATGGTAATCTGATCGTTAACAGTTGTAAAACCATCCGTTATTTCTAAAAAGTAAGTGGTAGTAACCTCAGGATTAACGGTAATTGATTGGCTTGTGTAATTTACTCCCGGAGGGTCGGAGGTCCATGTATATTCGTAACTGCCTGCCCCTCCACTGGGAATTGCCTGAATAATTGCAGCATTTCCGGAGCAAACCGACGGGTGGTCGGCAGATAAGGTAACCGACATGGGGCCGCCCACAATGTTAACGGTAACGTTGTCGGTACTTCTGCAATTGTTGCCGGGGTCGTCAACCGTCATCAGATAATCGGTCGTTTCGGTTAAGTTAATGGTAAACGGGTCTTCTACGGTATGGTCAACAAGCTTATCTTCAGGCTGCCAATCAAATGTAAAATTCCCTGTTCCACCGGTAACCGTTCCGTCCAACTGGGTTGAAGTACCGTATCCAATATCCTGATCCTCGCCGGCATCGGCAACCGGTGAGTTTAAGTCCACATTGAAATTATAGCTTTGAACCGGCGATGTGTTTCCACAATCGTCCTGAATACCGCTAAAAGGCAGCACGTTAATGGCGTAAGCCCCGCTTTCATAAATGGGAGGGTCGAAAACCATGGTAAAATGATTTTCGGCTGAGCCACCCTGTTGGCACGTATAACCATAAACATCGGTAACGGTATAAGGACCTCCCGGACCGGTAAGCGAAAAATCGGATGGCTGCACAGAGTTGCACAAAACACGTTCGGAAAAGTCGAACTCCAGTTCAGTTGACCCACACTGTAAATCATCGGAATAAATAGTGGCTATTTCAGGTGGAACATCATCATAAATATTGGCAGTTGAGAGGCCAAAGTCCAACGTATATCCCGATTGTGAACTTGAATAGTTACTTATATTTAAAACATATGTCTCACCTTCCACCACCGGAATAAAAACACATTTGTTACTACCGGTACCACCAACACAACTGGAACCGGTAACCAATGTAGCGCCTGTAACACCGGGTGATCCTGAATAGTTACAACTCACCTCCATTTGCCCCACGTGGGAATAAATATCCTCGCAATCAAAATCGTTTAAACTGAAAACCGCCCAGTCGTAGTCATCACTCATGTTGTTGGGTGTAATTTGAAAACCGAGATTTCCACCCGAGTTTACAGTAAAAATATACCAAACATCATTTTTTTCTCCACTGGCAAGACAGTTTGTGGGACAAGAACCGCCCTGGGGAATCTCGTTGGGATAATTTCCCGTTCCGGAATAGGAATTTGGTTGCACATATACCGATTGACATACGGTAATGGCTCCCAAACAATCCTGATCGGTAGGCTCCTGTGCCAATAAAATCACCGAAAAGAAGACAAAAAGGTTAACTAAAAAAAACTTAATAAAAAACGACTTCATAAATTTTGTGTTTCAAGGTTACATTATCAACAGGTATCATCTTGATGTACAAACATTAGATAATTCACATTTTAAATCCGAATTAAAACTAAAAGATTCCTTTAACATTGAAAATGAGGTCAAAAATAATAAAAATAATTTACTGTGCTATGGAATTAATGACATCAAAAACTGTTAAAAGGTTTGCCACAAATCAGAAGATTAATTAACAACCACCTTTTGTACCGCATTGTTAGGCCCCGATTGCAGATGAACGAAATAAATTCCCTTTGGTAAATTTAATATCATGGACTTTCGTTGTCCTTTTTTAAAATTCTCATCTTTTTTCAACGAATAAATTTTTCTGCCATCCACCGAAAAAACTGAGATTAGAACATTTTTAACCGACTCCTCAAATTCCAGGCTAAAATCGCCGGTGTTAGGGTTTGGTACAATTTTAAATGTATTGGACAGATCAACAAAATGTTCACTGGTACCTGT
Source organism: Bacteroidales bacterium (assembly GCA_027011095.1). Classification (GTDB taxonomy): domain Bacteria; phylum Bacteroidota; class Bacteroidia; order Bacteroidales; family F082; genus B16-G9. Next base: position 7,104 of record JALVAQ010000034.1, on the reverse strand, counting down.
TCCGCACTCCTTAAAGCTAAAAACGATGGTTAACGAATCGATGTTAACACACATCAGGTTATTGGTATGCGGCTCGGTAACTCTGACCGTATGTTTTTGCACATCAAATAAGTTGCCGTTGGTAATGGCTTTGTTGTAGCGGGTTGTAAGCCCCTCACCTATCCAAAAATATTCGGTACCGGCAGGATTGTCAGGCTGGCCGGCATCCATCAACACACTATCGCGCACACAAACCGTAATGGTATGATCGTCGATGGGCGTTATTCCGTCAGGGATTAAATCAATTTCGGGCAGGGAATAAACAGTAACCTGTATATTTCCTGAAACTTCGTTGTCATATTGATCTTTTAATGTCAGCTGATAAATTGTTGTGTGCTCAGGTGAGACAATAAATGATGGCTGGTCGGAAGTGAAACCGGCAGGAATAGAAGTCCACTGATAGGTATATTCGCCTCCTCCTCCGGTTGCAAAGGCTGTAACAGCTACCGAATCGCCATAACATATTTGAGGCGGACTGGCAGCAGCAAAAACCGCCAATGCATCACCGGCAGGATTAACCAAAACATCATCGTTATCGCTTACACACCCCAACCCGTCAGTGACCCACAGCGAGAAAATGGTGGGATTGTACAACGGTTTTGTATCGGGGTTTTGAACCTCATTATCAACAAGGTAGCTGGCAGGCTCCCAATGGTAAGTGTAGTTACCATCGCCACCGGAACCTTCGCCATGGAGTGATGTGGGCGTACCGGGATTAATAATTTGATCGTCACCTGCCGTGGCAACCGGATTTTCATTTACCGTTATGGTAATCTGTCCATAAGAGTGGGTAAAGCCATCATACACATCTAAAAAATAGGTGGTGGATTGCGTGGGGAAATCAACGGGATTTGACAGTGTGGAGCTAAACCCTTCCGGGTCAGAGGTCCATAAATAGGTATAACTTCCCGAACCTCCTTCTGCATTGGAAAACAACACCACCTGAGTGCCGTTGCAAATTGCGTTTGAGCTGGCCGTAACATTGGTTGACAATGCACCACCCTCAATGGTTACCAAAACGGTATCTTCACCCGTACACCCGCTTACGTTATCGGTAACGGTTAAATAAAAAGCAGCGTTGCTTGTAAGGTTAACGGTTGTTGGTTGTTGCACATCCGGGTCAACCAGCAATGTATCGGGTTCCCAGTGGTAACTGTAATTGCCCGAACCTCCCGTAGCACTGCCGTTTAATAGGGTGGAAGTACCATAGTTTATGGCCTGATCATCACCGGCAAAAGCTAAGGGCGATTCAAGATCAACGGTAAACGGATAGGTGTCGGGGAGTGCATAATTATCACAGGCATCGGAAATATAGCTGAGTGTGTTTATTGCCAACTCATAATCTCCGCCCTGCGTAAAAGGTGGTGAAACATACAGGGTAAACTCTTTTTCGTTGGGATCGCCACCGAGGCTGCATGTTTCGCCATAGATGCTATCAATGACGTAAGGGCCACCCGGTCCGGATAATGAGAAATCGCTTGCGTCCACCGATGAGCATTTTACCTTTTCGTTGAACCTTATCAACAGTTCATTTGTGCCACATGTGGTAATTTCGTCGCTGCCAATATAATCGATAAAGGGAGCCTGATCGTCAAATATTACTGCCGATGAAGCAGAAAAATCCAGGGTATAACCTCCCGGAGTTTGCGTCCAGTCGCTCACAACCAACACATAGGTTTCTCCCTCAAAAACAGTTAAATCGGCATTCCATTTGTTAGTGTTGCCTCCATTGTTACAGTTTGAGTTACCTCCGCTGGCCGTACTGATGCCGGTAGCTCCCTGATAGCCGCTTCCTCCTGCTGCATTGCAACTTCGCATCAACCAATTGGGATGTAATTTTATATCATCACACGAATAGGTTGTAATATTAAATACAGCCCAGTCGTAATCGTCGGTTTGCATAACCGGCGTAATTTGAAACCTAAGCTGGCCGGCCTGAATAACCGTAAAAACATACCATCTGCTGTTTTTTTCACCATCCATACAATGCCCGGTACTACAATCCTGACCGGTGGGAATCTCGTAATAGTTTCCAAATCCGCTCGCTGTAGAGTCTTCGTGGTAAATGTAATCGCACACAGCTATGGCACCTTTACAATCCTGAGTGGTAGGCGCCTGGGCGTGAATTTTTGAAACTTTCATTCCTAAAAACAATACAACACCGGCTATTAAAAGGACATTTTTATAAATGGTTTTCATGTGTTTAAAATTTTTTTTACAAAGATAAAATTATCAGCACATCTGCTACTTACCTTTAAAAACCGGCTTCCGCTTTTCCAAAAAAGCCTGCTTTCCCTCCTTAAAATCGTAGCTGTAATACGATTGAGCCACTAATTTTTTAATCTCTTCGGTATTTACAGCTTTAACCGAAGCACGGCTCAAATCGTAAATTTGCTTTTTGATAAGACGAATGTTTAAAGGGGCATTGGCAGCAATTTTTTCAGCCATATCAAAAGTAAAGGTTTCCAGCTCTGCTTTATTGATAATGTGATTTAAAATACCCAACTCCAATGCTCTGCCGGCCGGTATGGGTTCGGCGGTAAAAAACAACTCTTTGGCAATGTTGGTTTCAACAAGGTTTAACACCCGCTGTACCTGAACGGGATTATACGGGGCACTCAATTTGGCAGGTGTAATAGCAAACGAAGAGGATGCCGAGCCGATAAGTATGTCGCACGAAAAGGCCAACTCGCAGCCGCCACCCCACACACTGCCTTCAATCATGGCAATAACGGCACCGGGGAAGTTTTCAAATTTCCGCAACACCTTTTCAAGGTTGTATTCGTATGGGACGGGGTCGTGCCCGGGGTCGGGAAGCTGGTCTATCCGAAGGCCGGCACACCAAACGGCACTTCCGGCATTGCTGCGTATCACAAGCACGCGTGCACCTTTATTTTCAAAACCCGAAACAGCCGCCACTATTTCGTCTAACATTTCAAAATTTAACGAGTTGTGCTTACGGTCGTTATCAAGTGTAACAATTCCAATCTGCCCACGCGTTTCTGTTTTTATAAACCTCATAATTTTATTAAATAATCACAAAATTAATTAGCTTTTCTTATCGTGAACATAAGTTCTATAAATTTGTCCAAATTTTTTAACTCAAAATGCAGCATCATGAAAATAAAACTGACTATTCTTTTATTATTTGCAAGTACCCTGGCAACTTTTGCGCAACACTATTCCATCGACGGGAAGTTTACAGGGATTCCTGACAAAAATGTTTATTTAATTGAATATCACGAAGGAAATCAACAAATTATAGATACGGCCAAAACTGATAAGCAGGGGGCGTTTTCGTTCACCCTGTCCAATGCCAAACCCGGGATGTATGTGGTTTACGTAAGTCCTCAAAACATGCTTGAGCTGGTGTTTAACAACGAAAACATCGCCTTTGAAACAACCGGCTCAACAACCAATGATGACATCCGGTTTTTAAAATCGAAAGAGAACAAAATTTATTACGACTACATCTACACCAAAGTTAACAACCAAAATAAGCTGAACCTGCTTAGGCCCACCATCAGAAACTATCCCAAAAACGACCCTTTTTACCGTGTGATGGTTAAGCAGTACGATTCGCTGGTAAACCAAATTGCCAACACCGTAAAGGTTGCCACCATTAACAATCCTGAAAAACTGGCTACCCGTTATATTCGTTCCGACTGGCCGGTAATTCCCCCGGCAGGGCTTTCGGAAGAAGAGGAGACAGATTATTTAAAAGCGCATTTTTTAGACCATGTCGACTTTTACGATACGGCACTGATAAATTCTTCTATTTTATCCTCACGGTTGGTGGGATATTTGCAGTTGTATCAAAACAAAAACATGACCAAAGAGCAGGCCGAAGAAGCCATGAAACCGGCCATTGATACCATTTTGGAAAAAGCTACCCTGAATGGAGAAATTTACGGCTATGTGCTTGATTATCTTGTGGGCGGTTTTGAAACTGTAGGTTTCGACAAGCTGCTTATTTATCTTGTCAACGCCAATGCTGCCGAAAATATATGTGAAGATTCAACACGAAAAGAAGTTCAAAACAAACTCGATTTGGCAAAAAAACTAGCCATTGGCGCTTTGGCACCCAAAATTGCTACGGATGATATCAACGGTAAATCATTCAATTTATATAACCTGAACGCTAAAAAAACGGTGTTGGTTTTTTGGGCAAGCTGGTGTCCGCATTGTACCGCCACACTGCCTGAATTGAAAAAACTTTACGATGAAAACCCCGGAAAATTTGAAGTGGTTGCCGTTTCGGTTGACGATGACATAAAAGCGCTAAAGAGAGCTGTAAACGACAATGGCTACAACTGGATTAACATTGCCGAAGGGGCAGGCTGGGACGGACAAATCCCATTGGAATATGGAATCACCGGCACTCCCACCTTTTTTGTTTTGGATAAAGATAAAAAAATTATTTCGAAGCCCCGGAATATGTCTGAACTGAAACAAGTTTTGGTGCAACCGTAGTTTTTTTCTTTGTATCGCCGCTGTTGTGGCACGAACCTGTTCCACAGGCACATCCCAAACGCTTACCTGTGTTGGGGTCAACGGTTGAACACTGTTTTTTAAAAGTATAGTCTTTTTTAAATAGCATTTTAACGCCAATACCGGCAAAACCAATGCCCAAAAGAATAATGCTGAAAAATAATATTTTTAGAAAAACCATTTTTTACTGTTTTTTTGAAAGTGCAAAAATAACAGAAAAACAAACATAAATATATATTTAGATGTTTTTGTTTTTTTAGATATGGAGTTTTGGAAAAGTTTTACAGCATCGTTGAGGAGTTTTTCCAAAACTTGGGTTCAAATTACCCCAATCACAAAATCCACTCTAAATAATTTTCCTTCGTAATGCATTGATAATTATTTCCATAGCTATCTGTCCATGCCTTGGGTGCTTTGAGTCGGGCTTTTTTGTACTTTATTTCGAAAGCAGTAAGTTTGCCTCCAGCCTCCTCTACCAAATCAATTTCAGCGCCGGCATAATTGCGCCAAAAATAGCTATTCACATGAGTGTTACCATATAACATTTTTTTTCTTCTTTCCGAAATAATAAAATTTTCCCAAAGTGCGCCTGTATCATTTCTTGTCCCTACGTCATTCATATTGTCTATCATCATATTTCGTATTCCATTATCATAAAAATAAAACTTTTGTGATTTTCTGATTTCAGCTCGTTGGTTTCGACTGAAAGCAGTCAAACGATAAATAATAAATGATTGCTCCAAAAGAAATAAATATCGCTCTACTGTTTCCCTGTTTAACCCAAGCGATTTACAAAGCTCATTAATGCTTACCTGAGCACCAAGTTGAAGGGCAAGCAGTTTTAATAAATTTCGTATTTTAACAGGGTAACGGATATGCTCAAGCTCCAGTATATCCTTATAAAGATATGATGTTGTTACTTCACGTAAATAGTCTTCTTTTTCCTTATGGTTTTTTATTGTAATGACTTCCGGGTACATGCCATAAATCAGCCGTTCGTTCAATTGGTCGTTTAACTCAAATTTATTTTGATTTACAGATAGTTCCTGCATAGATACAGGTAAAAGTGTATAGGTTTTTTTTCTACCTGTAAGTGCCTCTGTAACCTTGCCAGAAAGCAGAAAAGAAGAAGAACCCGTAACAAAAACCTTTAATTCCGGCATTTCATCATGCAAAATCTTAAGGTTAATGCCGATTTCAGGAATTCGTTGCCCTTCGTCAATAAAAAGTAATTGGTAACCACTCACCAGCGATTGTAATTGTTTCAAATCTCTGCTTGACAAAACATCAATATATTTTAACTGGTCAGCGTTAACAAAAAGACTTTTCAGTCCGGTTTGATTGATAATGCTTTTTGATAATGTTGTTTTTCCCGCTTGACGGGGACCATACAAAAGGATTACTTTACCGGAATGAATCAAATCGTACTCTATTTGCTCTTTGAGTGTTCTTGGAATAATCATAAAATAAAATTTTATCAAAAGTACGATAATTTATGGTTATCCGTAAATATTTATATATAAATTTTATGGTTAACCGTAAATTTTTATAACCTAAGCCCTTAGGATTTTATTATGTAAACGAACATAACGGATTTATTAAGTATTAGTTATACAACTTTTTTCATTTCAATGCATAATTAAAAGCTAAGTTTACCTAACGCCTAAACTCATAACACAGAATGGAAGTGGCAATGGCGGCATTCAACGATTCGGCGCCTTTACTTCCTTTGGCAAACGAGGGGATAGTAACTTTATGGGTAATCAGCGGCAGGTATTTTTTGTCAATACCGTGTGCTTCGCTGCCTATTAAAATAATCCCCTTCCCTGACTTTTCAATTTGGCTTACCGGCTCGCCATGCAGATAGGCTCCGTAAACATCAATGCCGGTGGGAATTTCCGATAGGGTCTCCAGCAAATCAAGATAATGCACCTGCACCCTTGCCAGCGACCCCATGGACGCCTGCACGACCTTCGGATTATAAACGTCCACAGTTTCGCGGGTACATAGTATGGTTTTAATTCCAAACCAATCGGCAGTGCGAATGATGGTGCCCAGATTCCCGGGGTCTTTAATGTTATCCAAGGCTAAAATATAATCGTCAATAGCATCGGGATTAAATGCGGGAAGATCGGGTAACTTAAACACCGCCAGCACTTCCGACGAGCTTTTCAACGATGACATCCGTTCCATTTCTTTACCCGAAACCTGCTGAACATCAACATCTGCCAGCCGGCCTTGGTTTTCTTCAACCCAGCCTTCACGGGCAAAAAGCCATTGTAATCTAAACGGGCTGTTTAACAGTTCCAACACATTGGTGTGGCCTTCGGCCACAAAAAGGTTGTATTCGTTCCTGAACTTTTTAAGGTGCAACGACCTTACTAATTTTATTTGGGTTTTGGTTGGCATGCGTAAATTTTTTTAACAAAGTTGTTTAAAGTCTTTTATTTGTAATTATTTAGCAGCTAATTCTGTAATAAAGTTGCTGCCCTCAAAGGTAGTAGAAAGTTCGTTGAAAATATTTTTATCGTTCTTTCTGGCTGTGGATATAAAGCCCTCTATTCGCGCATAGTA
>JALVAQ010000033.1 GCA_027011095.1 Bacteroidales bacterium | reverse complement strand
CTTTATTATTGATACGTAAAATAACATAATAAATACCAGCCGGTAAATTATTACCTGTATCATCTGTACCATTCCAGAAAATTTTGCAACTACCGGCAGGTTGTGAGCCGCTTTGCAGGGTTTTTATAAGCAGGCCGGCGTTGTTGTATATTTCGATGTTGATGTGGGCAGGGTTATCCCATTTTGCGGAGACGACAGTTTGTGTTGTAAAGGGATTGGGGGCTGCCGTAAGGCTTGGAATTTGTTGTTTGGCATTTGGAATTTCTTTAGTGGAAACGGTGGGATTCCACTCATAAGCACCCATATCAATTTTACCATTGAAGATGCGGGGGTTGCCGGCAAGGTCAGTTTCGGGCATGTGGTCGAGGATAAATTGGGGCAAATCCAGCGTACCGGCATCAATGCAGGGCGACTCGTCCGACAGGTTGTAAGGAAACTCGGCACCGCCGTAAAACAGGGGGTCGGTGTCGAGGTTAGTGGTGTCGTAGTTAAGCAAACAATTATTGTTAATAATATCTATACCAGCTTCTCCTCCGTCAACAAGGGAGTGAAATATATCTAATCTTACATATCCTTCATTGTAATAAGTTCCCATATAAAACTCTATAGGTTCATCATTATAAAAAATAGAATTATAAACATACGTTTGACCATTACTGGTTACTCCTATATTACCTCCATGAGGATTAGTACTGGTATTATCAGTAAAAGTGCAATTAATTAAAAAACAAAAGCTACCTTGTGCTACACCTAATGCTGTTGAACCATAATAAGCTGTCGATGGTTCGCTTTTAGAATGATTATTATCGAAAATGCAGTTGTTAAATACTGCTGTAATTAAACCCGGAAAGGTATAATCTCCCTGAATAACATCACTTCCTCCTCCAAAGCCTCCGCCAATAATGTAATTGGGTTTGTTGTATTCAAATTTGCAATTGTCTATAAAGGTTGTGTCAAAATATATATCCTTGTCACTGTGTACAATACGTAAAGACTTTCCACCTATATTATCTTCAAATAATACATTCTTACATACAAAACCATTGGAGTTTTTTATTTCAACGTTTGTAACATCTCCAATGCAGTTTGTAATCTTTAAATTTTCTATTATTGATTGGCGATTATAAAAAAACATAGAACCTCCTTTGTGAAACGGGCTGTTTATTTCACCATTACCATTTTTCAATATCATATTCTTTAATAAATAGTTGTCAGCACCATATACTCCTCTCAATAAATAAATTTTATTTTCAGCATCAAGTATTACCGAATCCTTATTATTACCAATTATATTAATATCTCTTTTGATGCTTAACGGAAAATGTTCCCCGGTTAACGAATCGGAATAAATACCATTTGCTATATGAATAGTGTCAGGAGTTACAGAATCAGAAGCTGCTTTTAAAAGTGCATAACTAATAGTTTTTAAGGGTGTATTAAATGTATGTCCGTCATTATTATTGTCACCGGTTGAAGACACAAATAAATCATCATTGGTTTGCTCTATTGAATGATGTAAAATATGCATATAAACTTTATTTTGAGGTGATTGTGCAGTATCCTTTGAAAAAACATAATAGTAATCTGGATTTTGTACCGTAAATGTATCTACATAAATATGGAGAGTATCAGTAAAAACAGTGTAAATATCACTTCCAACAGCAGCATAGTTTTCATAAATACTACAGCGATTAACAGAGTCGAATACTAGATTGCCGATGGCTATATATATCCCTCCTGCTTCGTCATAAGATTGATTGTGAGCAATTGTCACATTAGAGAGAAAGCCATCAGAGCGAAGGAAGCAAATACCTCCTCCAGCATAAGAAGTTTTATTATGTTTTATTAAACAATTGATGATGTTTGCATAAGTACCTTCAATTAAGATGCCTCCTCCCTGATCATTATCTTCTTTCCCATTAATAATTGTAAAACCGTTAATGGTAATGGAATCAGTAAATGACCCTATTTTAATACACCTTCCAATTTTATTTCCATTAATTATAGTTTGATTTGTATAAGATGTGTTTCCTGTTGTTAATGTCAAGCTACCAAGTACTATGTTTTTATAGTTAATTTCAATATTTTCAAAATAAATTCCCGGCCATACCAACACTGTATCACCGTTTTGCGCACTGTCAACCGCTGTTTGTATGGTGGTAAAGTCGCCGGTACCGTCTTGTTTAACGGTGATGGCTTGAGCCCTTAGTAATATGGGAAGCAAAACAATTAATATGATGGATAAGGTTTTCATTTCAGAGAATTTTATTTTTTCCATTGATGCTTCAATTTATCTGCCGTGTCATTCTGAGCGTAGTCGAAGAATGACACACTTCGACTACGCTCAGTGTGACATTCTTAAACTTCACTCAGTGTGACATTTACTCAATGTAACAACATTATTTATTAACCACAAATCTTTTAACAGCAGTTTGATTACCGGTTGATACCCGTAACAGGTAAATGCCGTTTTTAAAATGTTGTGTGTTAATAATATTTTGATGCATTCCGGCCGTTAAACAATTTTGCAGGTTTACTATCTTTTTACCCGTAACATCGTATATTTCAAGGATAGTGTTTATATCGCTACTTGTTATATATTCAACGGTTAACCTGTTTTGTGCGGGATTGGGATAAACCTTTAAAGCAAAATCATTGTCATTATTTACAGGTCTAACCGTTTTTTTCTGTTTAAACGAAATAAGATAGTGGCTTTTCCCTTCTTTATTATTAATGGTACGTTTTTGCCACAGTTGCTTACCGGGTATTTTAACAAAATAATCTGTTATAGCCGGTACACTGCTTTTGGTACTGTAATACTCCTCAAAAACAACATCTCCCACCGTATCTTTGTCATAACCTCGTATCAATACTAGGGTGTCATCAGGTAATACAGTGGTGGCACCAATACAACTATCGCCAATAAATGCGCCTATCTCCTGAGGGCGGTTTGAAGTATCTATTTCAATTAAATAGGCTGTGTAATCAGCCTGCTCTTCATATTGATAATGTACAGTTGCCGACTTAACCTCTGACGGTGAAGGGCTAGTACTGTTTTGCCAATGAAAACCGCTTATGTCGTTATATGATTTAAGTATAACCATGTCACCATACTTTAAACGCGGCGCATTAATACCTATATTTAAGGCACATATCCAGGGTGCCTGTCCGCTGCCTGCCGGTGTTTCATCGCGATAGCAATACCAATCCTGAGCTTTAATAATAGCAAGGTCGTCCAACTGGTTGGGCTCAATGGCATCAAAAGGTGATTGTTCCTGATAAAGCCAATAACCGACCCAGTTTTCCTTGGGTGATGCTTTTAAATTAATGCTGGTGTTCAGGCTAACAACGTTACCATGCAGAAAAAGAGTGATGTCTTGATATGGAAATGTATTGTACTTTAGATTGAGTTTGTATCCATAAGTGTTATTAATATGAGATAAATCTTCGCTATTTGGCCAAATAGTATTATCGTAAGTATTTGTAGAAATAATGTTGTCTAAATTGTCCAATGGGTTATTTATTAATTGACTTGGTTTAATGTAAAACACATTCTGATTTTTTGGTGCAATATTACTGCCTCCCAAAACTTCGTTAACATAAGGATTGCTGCCTTCAATACGCGGGAAAGAAACCCAGGTAAAGCTTTCGTTGGTATTGCCTACAGGGTTTAAAGTAAGCTGCTCATCGGGCGTGAAACTTACCACACTTACGTTGGAATGGGCGCCGTTGGGGAGGTAGATTTTGTTTTGATAGGGCTTCAGCGTAATCATTTCCGCTTTTATGCATTTAAAGTCATCCATCAAATAAAGAAAATCGGATTCGGAAAGGGAAACCGGCAATGTTTGATTTATTACCTGCAACGCAAGGCAGGTATCAGTTTGTTTAAAAATGCGGGTAACCCTATGGTTTTGGGCAATGCCGGACAATGCCAAAAGAAATATCAGATTTAATATTAACAGGGTTCGCTGCATAAGGCTTGTTTTACGGTAACAAAGTTAATCAATTGTGAGATATTGTTTTTTTATTGACGTACTACCTTTACGCGTGACATCCTTAACCTTTCCGGTCACCTCGTGCTATGCCTGCCCCGACCGAAAAGGTTTTGCACACAAAAACTAATTAACTTTATGGTTGAGGTAAATTTCATGGCTGTTTAGTATGGCATAAAGGTAAAAAGAAATTTTGAAATAAAGATGGAAGAAAGTTATGGAGGGTGTTCTGTTTTAACGGTATTTGGCTAATTCCTATTTTGATGTGATAACCAATCCGGAGACATGCTGCTAATACTGTTGTGTTGTTGTCTCGTTAGGGACAATAAACCTATTTTTCCATTTTCTTTAGAAAATGTTTTGTGGTCTTATTTAATTTGGCAAAGCCTTTAGCAAATCAAAACAAAACCGAATACCAGGAGTTTCCTGCCAGTTAAATCCAAATTAATAAACCACCACTTTATGTGTTTGCGTTTTACTTTTATCGGCCAACGAAACAATATAAACGCCTTTGGGCCAGCTACCGGTGTTGAGTTTTACAGACCGGCTGCCTGAAACTTCTTGGTTAATTATGGTTTGCCCAAGCTGGTTGGATATTGTCAACGATTGGAATTCACCGGGTTTACGCCACTTAATGGTAATATGGTTGTTGGACGGATTTGGAAACACCGTAAAGCTATCGGAAACTTGTTGTTGATCAACAGCAGTATATTGCGTAACGGTAACATTGTCGATATAAAGCGGGTTGCCAAAGGAGTTAAAGCTTTCAAAGGCTATCAAAATATTACTTTTCCCAATCCAGTTGTTAAGGCTGATGCTGTTACAACTACTTCCATAACCCTGTCCACACCAATCATTTGGAGTTTGTGGCACCCACAGTTCATCACCATCGTATTTTTCATGGGTGGCAAAACTTCCTTCGCCATCATCACCATAGGCAGCAAGCCTTGTCCATGTTGTACCGCAATCGTCTGAAAGAAGCACAATCAACGAATCGGTGGCGCCATCAAAACGGGTGGCGTAGGCATGTTTAAATTCCAAAACGGCGTTGCTCATACCTTCCAGGTTAAAAGGAGGAGAAATCAACCGGTCGCGTTCGCCATAATAGATGTATTCGGTAAAATCGATGGAAGCCGAAAAGGAGCTGTAGTCACCTGCCGTTTCGCTCATTTGCCAGGTTGTCCGGTTGTCGGGATTTTCAATGGACCAGTATTGAGCATCAAACCCGTTTTCAAAATTTTCGTGAAAATAGGGAACATAACCGCCTGCAACCACATAATCAAACTTGGTATCGGTTGAGCTGCCATTCAGATTGCTGGCAATGAGCGTTACCGAGTAGTTGCCCGATTGGTCAAACGAAACAACGGGGTTTTGACTAAAGGCATCGGTACCCTCTTCAAAAGTAACGGTTGAGGGGGTAAATTGCCATTCCCAGCTGCGGGGCATATACAGGCTTGAATCGTAAAAATGAACCGTACTGCCCACACAAACAGCTACCTGGTCGGCACCGAACTTTATTTCGGGTAAAATGGTTGAGCTGGCAGTAATATAATTTTCTTTCAGCAGTGTATCAGCACCCAATTCGTTTGATGTAATAAGCTGAATATCATAACTTCCATCAGTATCAAATTGAATTTCCTGAGGGTTTTGTGCTGTTGAGCCGGCGGGTGTACCACCTTCAAAGCTCCACGTCCAGTTGGCGGGAATTCCTTTTGAAAGATCGGTGAAGTTAATTTTTTCGCCTGTGGGAATTAAAAGATAATCCGCTTTAAAATCGGTAACGGGGGGATAGGTAGTTTTAACATAAGCCCAATAGGTACTCCAGGTGCTGGAAGGCTCTTCGGCATACTCCTGAATGGTCCAAAAGTCGGTTTGGTCCACCGGGTCGAGGCAGGTTGATGAATAGTCGCCCCACCGGTTTCGTCCACCGCCAAAGGTTTTGTTGTAGGGAGCCAGGCCGTCTTTATATTGGTAATAGGTGCGAATGGTTCCTGGGTCTTCGTAGTTGCCTTTAAACGAATAGCCTGCCGAAGCGTACTGATCTTTTGAAAAGATATCGTGGCCAATCATAATATCTTCAAATTTATTAACGGCAATGGAAGGAAAAGCAAATGAATACTGATTGGTAGTATCTTCAATGCGTCCGCGCTCCAGCACCACCCCGGTAGTATCGAGAACCCACCATTGAACAGCTGCACGCTGAGGGTTCCCCGAAGGGAGAAAAATATGGTGCACTGCCCACAGTTTTCCGTTGCGGTAAACAATATTAACCATACGTGCATCCACTGAATTTAATAAAGCATCACTACCCTTTTGAGGCAGGAAATTGCCGCTATTGCCGGCCCAGGTATCCCAAGGATCCTGTACGCCAATAGCTCCATCGTAAACAAAATCGGGATCATCCACCGGACCTGTAACTCTAAACTTTTTAATGTAACCATACCCATTGGAATTACCATCAGCAGCTGAAATTAAGTACTCGTCTTCCAGCGTAGTATCGTAACAGGCAGCAGGGGCAATGGTAAACCCCTGAGTGGTTGCAAAGCGGGTATAAGGCAAATTGGCAACACCGTCGTAAGCATCTTGTTTGTTAAATACAAAAACTGTACGGTAGTAATCGCCACCAAACTGGTTACCGCTTACCACAATCCATTTTTTGTTAAACCCTATGGTTGGAAAATCAAACCACGTAATATCGGTAGGGTCGGTATTTACGTAATACATATTCCAGTCGCCTGTGGGGTCGGAAGTTTGGCTTACCCCAATGTATAATTTTGATAATTCCAGGTTAGGATGACTCGGCGTAACAAAAATCCAACGGTCGTTGTAGGGGTCGTATTTTATTTTCGGGTCAAATGTTCTGTCGCTTCCCGGCATGGACGACCAAAACGCCCCCAGTCCGGTGGTCATAACAGGTGTACCGTCTTTTTTATGAATGCGAACCTGCGTATTCAAGGTTGTCATCACGTAATCGGGACCTGCGGCTCCCATCACATCGGGAGGTATGGAGCTTTGATTGTCCAGGATTCCTAAAAAAGTTGTATCAGGCGCCGGGCTTACTGTTCTTGCACGCGAGGGCGTATTGATAACCGCTTTTTTGTTGTCACGATAAATAATTTTATCGCCGACGGGCCAGTTTCGGCCTTTCCACTCTTTGTTGGGAACTTTAAAAACAGGAGAGGCTTCTTTTTCAACAGCTGTTTTTGCCTGCTCCATTACGTTTACCGTTGCCACTTTAACGGCTCGGCTTTTTATTTTATAGGTGTTTTGCGCCACAAGCGATGTTGTGGTTAAAAATACCATTCCCAACAGAATGGCGGCTTTGTAAATATTCATATTATTCAATAATTAATTTTTCTGTTACATTTTCTTTATTACTCTGAACCTGAATTAGATACATTCCTTTTGAGAGATTGCTTACATCAACACGGGTAAAAATTGTGTGCGTATTTTGTCGGATGATTTCTTTTCCTTTCAGATCCTTAATAACAATGATATTTTCATATCCGGGTTTAAGGACAGCAATATTAAGCATTTTATTAACAGGATTTGGAAACACCGTAAACAGCTTGTTACTCCTGTTTCCGGCAGTACTAATGCCCACCATATTGCTAATTTCAATGTTGTCGATGTAGAGGTTGTTGCCGTAACCTGCATACGATTCAAAAGCTATTTTTACCTGCGAACGGCCAACCCAGTCGGTGAGGTCGATGATTGGATTGTTTTCGCCATAGCTGCCTAAACCGCTCCAATCGGTTGGCGTTTCCGGAACAAAATAGGTATCCATCGGTTCGCGGGAAACAAACTTTTGCGTCATATTGGGACCGTTGGCATAAACTCTTGTCCATGTTTCGCCACAGTCGTCAGATACTTTAACAATAAGCGAATCAACCTGCGCAAAGCGCTGTGCATAAGCATAGTCGAAGGTAAGGTAAGCCGACTCAAACCCTTCAAAATTTAAGGGGGGCGAAATAAGCCTGTCGCGCTGGCCGGTGTAATAGTAATCTATTAAATCGATAAAAGCTGATGTGGTTGTGTTGTTGTCCTTGCCAATAACGGTATCGGTTGTCCAGGTTGTTTTTCCATCGGGATTATCAACAGTCCATCCGATATCTTTTAAATCACCTTCGTCAAAAGTTTCGGAAAAGGGCAACGGGCTGCCACCCACATAAACATAATTCTGTTTTGTGAGGGTGCTGTCGCCTGCCTGATTGGAAACGGTTAATGACACATCATACACGGCCTGATTTAAAAACAGTACCTGTGGGTTTAGTGAAGAATCGTTGGTTCCGTTCATGTAAAAAACGGTATTGGGTTCAAAACTCCAGTGTCTCGACACCGGACAATTGGTGGATTGGTCGTAAAAGGTGACAATATCCTGCAAACATATCTTGGGAAAAGTAGAGCTAAAATTAACATTGGGCTTAATGGTGCCGCCAACGGTAATGTAATTTTCTTTAACAATGCTGTCGGTGCCGTCGGGATTGGTAACCGTAAGCACCACTTTAAAGGTTCCCTCGGTATTATATTGTATTTCAGACGGATTCTTTACAAAAGCCGAGTCAGGCACAGCACCTTCGAAATACCATTGCCAATGGTGTGGTACGCCGGCCGATTTATCGAAAAAGGCCACTTTACAACCTACCGGAATGGTGGTATCGGACGATTCAAAGTCGGCAGTTAACGGCCCGTACCAAGGTGACGATGACCACAACCCACGGCCATAAGTAGAGGCTCTTACGACATCGTTATCGGGCGAAATACTATCGTAATAACATTCTATCTCAGTAACATGCGATGATAATGGAAAGCCATCGGAAAACAAAATCCATTGGTTCATGGATGAATTTTTATAAAAAATACCTGCATCTGAGCCTACATACAATCCTTCCAGATCGTTTTTGTAATATTCGATGGTGTTTAGCGAAATGTCAGGAAGGTTATAGCTTATGTCGCTCCATGTTTCACCTTTGTCGGTTGACTTATACACTTTGTGGTTTAGCGTGATGTAAACTACATTTTCATCTTCGGGGCTACACTCAATATCGGTAGGCGGATTGTTTGAAGGCAGATTTCCCGTAAGGTTAACCCACGATGGGTTTGAGTCGGACAGGTTATCGGTACGGTAAAACCGGTTGTTGTATTTGCTAAAATAAAAAATGTCAGGATTGGCAGGACTTTGCTCAATAACTCTGATGTTGTTGCTGCCTGTTGAACTGATTTGCTGCCAGGGGACATTGTACCCTCTGATATTGGTACCGCGCCATATATTTTTCATGCCCACAAACATGGTTTCGGGGTTGGTAACGTCCAGTGCCAAGGGGGTAACCCAGGCCCCCGATTCGCCAATGCCATTGCTTATTTGCCCCTGATAATAGTTGTTGTACAAGCGGGTAATTCCGGCTCCGTTATAATATTCGCCATAAGAATACAAATCGTTCTGAAAGTCGTAAGCGCAGTCCATTCCGTCGCCACCCATTACCGTTAAAAATCCGGTAGAGTCGCCCAAAAAGGTTGCTGTGCCATTATCCTGATAGCCATTCATTACTTTGTCTTTGTTGGTGGCTGCCTGTCCTATTTTATATACCTGCGAAATGGCGATGCCCGAAGTAATTTCCGTCCAGGTATTTCCGCCATCAGCAGTGCGATAAATGCCGCCGTCGTTACCGGCATACAGCATTCCGTCCACAGTGTTAAACTCCAGCACATGACAATCGGCGTGTACTGCAGGAACGCCACAATCGCCTGTCCAGTGGGAGTTTATCTGCCAGGTGGTGCCGCCATCGGTTGATTTAAAAACATTTACGCCACCCACGTAAAGTGTGTTTGCATCGTTGGGATCAACGGCAACATCCAAATCGTACCAGCCCTGTCCGCCACTTCCTCCGTTACATCCCCAGCTCATAATGTTGGGCGAATTGGAACGCAGTGTAAAAGTAAGGCCCGAATCGTTTGAGCGATAAGTACCGCCATATACGCTCCCGTCAACGGTTACAAAATATACCACTCCGGGCATGGCGGGCGTAACGCCTATTACACCTCTTGAAAAGTTACCTGTTCCGCCAATTTTTGTCCATGTTTCACCCGCATCGGCTGACCGCCAAAAATCGCCATTGGTGGTGGCGTAAACAATATCCGGATTGCCGGGGCGAAATACAATGTCCTTATAATTTCCTGTTTTTTTCAATGTCCACGTGGCAGCACCATCGGTGGTTATAAAAATTCCCTGACTGGTGGCTGCCAGCAAGGTGGAATGATTCAGTGGGTGGATGAGCAGCCTGCCAACAGTAGCATCGCTCATACTATTATTGGCCGGTGTAAAGGTTACGCCCCCATCGGTACTTTTAAAAACGCCCATTCCTGAGGCATCGCCTGCATCACGGTCGCCGGTGCCAATATAAATAACATTGGTGTTGGTGTAGTCGATTGCTATGGAAGATACGCCGAGGGTAGGCAACGAATCGGTGTAACTTGACCAGCTGTTGCCGGCATCGTTGGAAATCCACAAACCTCCTGCAGGGGCACCCACAAAAATTGTATTGGGCGAAGCGGGATGAAATGCAATGGCATTTACCCGTCCGTTTCCGTTGGGTTGTCCGGTGCCTGCATTGCCGGGTTTGGTTACGGGTCCCAGATTTATCCAGTTTCCCTCAAAGGAAGTGGTGCTGCGGCTGTTATCCAATAAAAATTTGGTTGCTTCGCGATAGGTTTTATCGCCGAGGTTACGGGTTCCATCGGGGTTAAGCCTGGTGCTCCAATAGTACTGCCACCGTTTAAAGGGTTTGTATCCCGAACCACGGGTTATCTCCCTCCCTTGCCAATATAAATTAAAAGCTCTTACAGTTTGATAGTAATTGGCATGGGGATTTTGCATCATCTTAATCCAGTAAGGATAGTTGGCTGTATCATTACTTGCTTTAGCCGGGTGATTTTGAGAAAAACCGGCAATACTAATTGTTGTTAGTAATATTAATAGGAAAAATTTCTTCATGGAATTTATTATTATACGATGGTTGAAAATATTAATCGAGAAACAGCACCTGAATTATAGATGACAATCAAAAGTTTGTTTCTGTTGCTTTTGAATGTCGGAAAAAAGAGTGTATAATGGACGGCGGCTAATTTTTGTTTTGATGCGCCAGGTTATTTAATTGGTTGTCCCGTTAGTATCTTATTTCTAATACTCTTGTTTTATTAGGCAAGAAATTCCGAAATCCAAATCCCAAAAAACAAATCCGTCCGTACCGTCCGGGCGGATAAATTCCAATAAAAAAAATCTCAATAATCAAAACAGTTTTGGGTTTTGGAATTTAAGTTTTGAGATTTACCTGCCTGCCGACAGGCCGGTTTGAAATTTGTTATTTGTATATCTTCTCTGGGACTAATTGGCTATTTTTTTCATCATTTTGTTAACGACAATTTTATTTACCCTTTCAGAATTTTGTCAGGAAAAATACATTGGATAGTTTCCATCACCTCAAAACAAAAACTACACTTCTGGTATTTCATATATCAAAACAGAAATTAACCTGATTGATAGTGTTTTACTTGTTTTTTTTCTCTTCGAGATACATGGGGCTTAAATTGTATTTTTCAGGATATCGGGCATGAATACCACGATAGTATTTTTCAATTTGCACAAAATCCTTTTCATAATCGCCGGTAGGAAAGATGACCGGGCCGAAATGGCCAGCCTTTTTCTTGTAGTCGATGGAGGCAAGTAGAATGGGAACGTTGGCTTTTAAGGCGATATAGTAATATCCTTTTTTCCATTTTTTTGCCAGCGAGCGGGTTCCTTCGGGTGTAATGCCAAGGTTAAGCGTTTCATGTGTTTTAAACAGGTTGGCAATGGCATCAACTTTACTGGTGCTTCCTTTCCGGTCGATGGGGATGCCACCGGCTTTTTTCAGCAAGCCGGCAAAGGGCCAAAAGAAGGCTTCTTTTTTAATGATAACGTTAACTTTTACCCCCGAAGCGTAAATGCACATCATACCGATAAAGTAGTCGAGGTTTGATGTGTGAGGCGCCTCCAGAATAACAAGCTTTTTGTATTGCTTAGGAAAATCTCCGGTTATTTTCCAGCCAAACAGCTTAAATATAAATTTTGCAAATTTTTCCACTTGTTCTTATTTATTAATTTCTTCTAATGTTAAATCAACTCCTTTTAAGTTTTTATACAAGAAATCCGTCATCTTTTTATAAAGGTGATAACGCGTGTTACCTCCATAAATTCCATGATTCTTGTTGGGATATACAAACAGCTCAAACTGTTTATTGGCATTAACAAGGGCAGTGATCATGTCCATACTGTTTTGAAAATGAACATTGTCATCGGCGCTGCCATGTACCAGTAGGAAATTTCCTTTAAGCTTTTTTACAAAGTTGATGGGGGAGTTGTCATCATATCCTTTGGGGTTGTCCTGTGGTTTACGCATGTAGCGCTCGGTGTAAATGTTGTCATAGTAGCGCCAGCTGGTAACCGGAGCTACCGCAATGGCAGTACTAAACACATCGGCACCTTTGGTAATGTCGAGGCTCGACATAAATCCGCCATAGCTCCAGCCAAATACTCCTATTTTGTTTTTGTCAATATAGGGAAGCCGGCCAAGATACCTCGCATAGGCAATGTGGTCGATGTTTTCGTATTTACCCAGTTCCTTGTAGGTCATTTTTTTAAATTCCTGGCCGCGGGCACCTGTTCCGCGATTATCGACACAGGTTACAATAATGCCGTTCTGTGCCAGCATTTGAAACCAGAAATAATTGCTCCATCCCCAGGCATTAACAACGCTCTGCGAACCGGGGCCGCTGTATTGATAAAGCAGCACGGGATACTGTTTTGTGCTGTCGAAATCGGGAGGTAGTATTTGCCAGGTGTTCAGATAGGTTTGTTTGCCATCGGGTAGCGTTATTACGCTGTCGGTAAAGGATGAAAAGGTTTTTTTACTCAGATTGTACGATGCCATCATCTCGGTGAAAGCTTTGTTGTCTTCAAGCACACGCAGCTCTTTGCCATCGTTTTTGTTCATGGTAATATAGGGTGGCGTGTTGGCATCGCTGAAAGTGTTTACGTAATATTCAAAGTTGTTGCTAAAGGTGGCATCGTTGGTTCCCGTACGGGTGGAAATCTTTTTCCTCTTTCCTTTTAGGCTTACCTTGTAAATATCGCGGTTTAACGGCGACGATTCGGCACTTTGGTAATATACCATCCCGTTTTCGGCATCGTAGCCATATACTTTGGTAACATCCCACTTGCCTTTGGTAAGCCGTTTTTCTTTTTTGCCCTTCATGGTACAGAGGTAAATATGGTTGTAGCCGTCCTTTTCGGAGGTGATGATAAACCGTTTGTTGTCGGGCAAAAAGGTTAAATCGTCGGTGATGTCAATATAGTAAGGATTGTCGTCAACATACATGGTGCTTGTTTCGCCTGTTGAGGCGTTGGCAAGCAATATTTCCAAATGGTTTTGTAACCGGTTTAAATGCTCAATTGCCAGCACATTGGCATTGTTGGTCCATTTGATACGCGGGATGTAAGTATCAGTATTCTCGCCGGTGTTCATTTTGGTTGACTTGCCGGTTTCGAGGTCGTAAACATAAATGGTTACCACCGAGTTGTCTTCGCCGGCTTTGGGATATTTATAGGTGTAAAGCCGGGGGTAGAGTTTGCCGTAATAGGTTAAGGTATATTC
>JALVAQ010000032.1 GCA_027011095.1 Bacteroidales bacterium | reverse complement strand
TTTCATAAATGGAACTTTTAGCAAATAACAACAAGGATGAGATTCTGTATTGATACTTTTGTAAAAGTAATAATTGACAATAAAAATACTTTTGTAAAAGTAAAACAAAACCCAAAAGCAGATTGCAGGATTGGAAAACGCCTTTTTGGCTAAAGATAATATTGAATACGGCCATCAAAACACTATTCCTTTATGGCTGTTCGGGTTTTTGTATTGATTCGGTTATATTACATTTAAACGTAAAAAACCTCCATTGGTAATGGAGATATTTTAAATTTATTAACGGTGAGGGTGGAGATAATTTGAATTCTTGCTAAACAAAAGATAGCTGAAAGCTTCCGGTATAGCATCCTGCCCGAACGGCCGACCCCTTTCAATCGGACGAGTATCTGCTAAATGTATTATTAAAATTGGCAACCTTTATTTCTTTATTTGATGCTTTACATTTTAATTATTAAAGATATATTCTATAATATTAAATATAATTTACAAAAAGTATTATATTTGTAAAATATATTTTATGTTATGACAAAGAAGAAAATTATAATATTGCCTAAAACCAGAAGAATTCTGGCTGAAATGGGAGAAAACATTAAGCTTGCACGATTGAGAAGGAAACTTAGTTCAGAACAAGTGGCTGAGCGTGCAAATATTAGCAGGCCAACATTATCTTCAATTGAAAAAGGTAAGCCTACAGTAAGTATAGGTTCATATTTATTAGTATTACAAGTGTTGGGCTTGGAGAAAGATTTTTTATTAATTGCGAAAGATGATAAATTAGGGAGGAAATTACAAGATGCTAATATTACTATAAATAAAAGAGCAACTAAACGAATAGATAATAATGGCTAAACACAACAAGAAAAAGACTGTTAGAGTATATGCACATTGGGCAGGTATGGAAAAACCAATACTTATGGGGATATTATATTCTGATAGATTCAAAGGTAAAGAGATATTTTCTTTTGAGTATGATGGAGATTGGTTAAAAAGTGGTCCGGCCCAATTGTTAGATCCCGGTTTGCAGTTATATTCAGGATTACATTATCCAAATGATGAACAAGATAATTTTGGAATTTTTCTTGATTCGTCTCCTGATCGTTGGGGACGAATTTTAATGCGTAGAAGGGAAGCCGCACTTGCTAGAATTGAAAAGAGAGAGGAACAGAAATTATTTGAATCAGATTATCTACTTGGAGTATATGATGAACACAGAATGGGAGCTTTAAGGTTTAAAACGGAAGAAGAAGGCCCGTTTTTAAATAACAACAGGGATATGGCTACTCCTCCATGGACATCGCTTAGAGAATTAGAACAAATAAGTTTAAGACTAGAGGAAGATGATGTTACTGAAGACCCGGAGTATTTAAATTGGTTAAATATGCTTATTGCACCGGGAGCTTCATTAGGTGGAGCAAGACCTAAAGCAAGTATTGTTGATAATGATGGCAGCTTGTGGATAGCAAAATTTCCAAGCAGAAATGACCAAGGTGATATTGGTGGATGGGAAATTGTAACTTATGAATTGGCCTTAATGGCAGGTGTTGAAATGGCTGAATCTAAAGCAAAAAAGTTCTCATCGGATTATTATACTTTTCTCACTAAACGGTTTGACCGGAATAATGAAGGACAACGAATTCATTTTGCTTCTGCAATGACAATGCTTGGTTATAAGGATGGTCAGAATCATGTAGATGGTGTCAGTTATTTAGAACTTGTTGAGTTTATTCAACGTAATGGTGCTAATGTGGACCATGATCTGGAACAGCTTTGGAGAAGAATAATATTTAGTATATGTGTGACAAACACGGATGACCATCTCAGAAATCATGGTTTTTTATTAACTAATGCCGGTTGGGTTTTATCACCGGCTTATGATATTAATCCAATAGAAACTGCTGGTGCAGGATTGAAATTGAATATTTCAGATGAAGATAATTCCTTAGATTTAAACCTTGCTATGGATGTAGCTGAATTTTTTAGACTAACTGAAAAAAGAGCCAATGAGATAATAGATGAAGTATTAAATGCTGTTGGTAACTGGCAGGATATTGCTAATAAATATGGCTTATCCCGGGTTGAACAAGCATTAAAATCATCGGCTTTTAGGACTGCAAGAAATTAAATAAGATAATACAATACTGTTTTTTTAAGCTTAACAATGTTATTCATCCTCTTCACCCATCCCCTGTTCTTTCCATAATTGAGCAAAGGATTTCGGTGCCATTTTAGGCAGGTCGCGGCGAGGACCCCACGCTTTTTTTACAGTAAGGTTCATGGCCCAATTTTTAAATCCGCCGCCAACCATATCAAGCCGCTTACGCGACGACAGGGCAAAGGTTGAAACATCGTTACTCTTTTTTTCAAAATAGGTATAATAGCCATTGTCAACAGCTTCTTTACGATTAAACAACAGCAGTTCGTGCAGCGGAATGCCTACCGGGCAAACCTCGGTGCATGCACCACAAAGGGTAGATGCAAAACTAAGATGTTTATAGGTTTTAAAGTCTTTTAGATGGGGTGTAATAACAGCTCCAATGGGGCCGCTGTAGGTTGTGTTATAGGTATGGCCGCCAATGTTTTTATAAACGGGACAAACATTTAAGCAGGCACCGCATCTGATACATGATAAGGCCTGGCGTTGGCGTTCTTTTGATAACAAATTGGTTCGTCCGTTATCAAGCAATATTAAAAACATCTCTTCGGGACCGTCTTTTTCGCCGGGTTTACGCGGCCCGCTGATGATTGATTTATAAGCGGTAAGCAGCTGTCCTGTTCCATGGGTTGAAAGCAAAGGCCAGTAAAGGTCTAAATCTTCGAGGCGGGGAATAATTTTTTCGATACCGGCAATGGCAATGTGAAGTTTTGGAAACGACATGGACATTAACCCGTTACCTTCGTTTTCGGTAAGAGCAATGGCACCCATATCGGCAATTAAAAAATTGGCTCCTGTAATTCCAGCATCGGCAGTTACAAACTTTTTACGTAATTTTTTGCGGGTGTAGTTGGTTAACTCGGTGGGATTTAAATCTTCGGGGGTGTTAAATTTTTCGTGATACAACGAAGCAATATCTTCCTTTGAAAGATGCATGGCCGGCGTAACAATGTGATACGGTTTTTGCCCTGCCTGCTGCACAATAAACTCACCCAAATCGGTTTCAACGACTTCAATTTTTTTCTTTTCCAGCGCTCTGTTTAATTCTATCTCTTCGGTAATCATCGATTTTGATTTAACCACCGTTTTAACATTTCGCTCCTTAAGCAGTTTTTGTATCTCTTTAATGGCCTCACCTTCGGTTTTTGCCCATATAATTTTGCCTCCGTTTTTTAAAAAGTTGTTTTCAAACTGAATCAGATATTTTTCAAGGTCGTTAATAACTTTATATTTGACAAAGCCTGCTCTGTTGCGGGCTTTATTGAGATCTTTAAAAATAGCTTTTCCCTTTTTTACCGCCACATCGTATTTACCAATATTATATTTAATCTTGGCACGATGTTCCAAATCGAAAGCTACCTTTTCGGCTTTTTTTAAAAAAACTTTATTTTCTATTGATGTCTGCATCCGGTATGTTGTTTTTCTGCGCTGAAATTTATCTTGCTTTGGTTATTCAAAAAAATATTACACAATAATTAATGAATTGGAATTTTTTCCACTCTTCGCAAGTGTCGCCCTCCTTCAAAGGGGGTGTTTAAAAATATTTTAACCATCTCCCAGGCCTGCTCAAAGGAAATAAACCTACCGGGTATCGACATAATGTTGGCATCGTTATGCTGACGGGTTAAGCGGGTTTGTTCTTCGTTCCAACAAAGGCCGGCCCTCACATTTTGATGCTTATTGGCAGTAATTTGCGCACCGTTACCACTACCACACATAATAATACCTCTTGAATATTTTCCATCGTTAACATCCTTGGCCAAAGGATGTATAAAATCAGGATAATCAACACTTTCCTCCGAATAGGTACCCATATCAACAACCTGATATCCCGCCTCTGTAAGCTTCGATTTTATAAACTCTTTCATGGCATAACCACCATGATCGGTTGCCATTGGTATAATATTGTTCTGTTCTTTCATTGTTAATAAAATATTCTGACAAAGTTAGACAAAAAATCGCGGGCGTATAAAACCAGCTGATAATTAAGCCTTAAATATTTTTCAACAAAACAACTTTTTCCTTTAATTATTTACTAATCATAATT
>JALVAQ010000031.1 GCA_027011095.1 Bacteroidales bacterium | reverse complement strand
ACCTCTGATGAAGTACCCGAACAGATGAACCCGGGCACCCATGCCAACCCCTCCCACAAGCGGCTCTTTTTGAACGGTAACTGATACATGGTATGGTCCGCTATCAACATAGTTGGTGTAAATGGAGTTTAAGGGCGACCAGGGTTGCGGGCCTGTCCATGCTGTACCCACATCGCCGAAAGCCACCAGCTGAAAATTTTTCAGAAATCCGCTACTTAGCGGAGTTTTAGAGAAAAACTGGAAAACAGGGAATCTTAATTCACTATTTATCACCGCAAAACTATTTCCGTTTCTGATATTTTGATAAAATCCACGCATGTTGGTGGCCAGGGTCTGGTAACCGTAATTTTGAGTTTGGTCGATGGGTGTTTCGTAATTAAACTTGGGGGATATCCAATTATCGACGCCCCCCATATAATAGATTAGTTTATTATTTCCAAAGGAGGTGCTACCGGCAAAACGATTAGCCCAAATAAAGTTCCGATAAATCCGCTGATAGTTTCTAAAGTCGAACCCTAAAACAACCAGGTTTTTAAACTCCTTACTAATGAGTTGGTTGTATTCGGCAAATATTTTCCATCTCCATCCTCTGTACAAATTAAGGCCCAGCTCACGGGTTCCGTCAAAAACAAGTTCGGCTTTAAGGCCTCCCCAGTTTTCGTAACTGTTGGGATAATCGAGGCTAGGCTGGTCGGTGGCAAGCAGCACATAGGCATCGTTGCGATAATGAACAGTGCCCCTAATGCTAAGTGCTTCGTTAAAAGGCCATTTTAATATATAAAACAGCTCGTGGGTGTGTACACGGGCAATGTTATAGGCTCCCACATTGCTTTCGAGGGTATTCCGGTGAAAAATAAGTTCTTTATCAAGGCGTTTATGCAAGTCGGCAAAACTGGCCAGATACTCGTTGTTTATAAAGCTAAAGTTAAACCTGACGCCGCCAACCAACCGGTAATTTTCCATTAAATCGGTAACCCCCAGCTGGAAAAACAGATTAAACCCCGGATTAAGATAGATAGGCCCACCACCTCCTGTAAATGGCTGATAGCTATAATTAAGGTAGTTAAAATCAACCTGCGATACCATTTGGTCCAGATAATATTCGGTATAGTAGTTCCGGCGTTTGGGAAGTGTAAACTTGTTTTCTCCATCGGTGCTTTTGTCAACAATAACAAGTTGTCCGTTGTTTCCCACCTTAACAACTTTTTCCGATTTGGGTTTTCCTATTACTTCGTTGCCGTCTTTATCAACATACACCAGCATAAACCGTTTGTACTTTTGGGTGCTTTTGGATTGTTCCATTTTTTGAGGGGATGCAGTGGTGTCGATGGCCGTTTTGGTTGCTTTGTGTTTAAGCCTGTTGATTCCGTTTTGTTGTTTTTGAAACTCTTTAACACGTTTCATTTTGGCATTGGTCATGGTGAGGTTTACGGCCTTAGCTACTGAAAATGAGGGGGCATCTTCAACAAAAAGGTGTGTTTTTCCATCCTCAAAATAAACCAATGCCTGTTTTCCCGATGCGCTGCTTACCTGCAAGTCGTAAATGCTTCTGTTATAACTTGTAATGGTTTTGCTGTTTACAAAATATCTGTAATGAATGGTGGTATCCACCGAGCTGACGGCACTGTCGATTTGTGCCAGGCTTTGGTTAAAAATGCCGTTTTCATCGCTAAGGTACGAAATTGTATTGTAGCCCAGTTCAACCGGATTAAACTCGTTGGTTAACGGTGTTTTTGTCAATCGTTTTAAAACGGGATTTTGAGCGGCATAATCGTATAAAAACAGGTCGAAATTAGAGGGCTGCTCAAGCATGTTATCGGGTGGTTTAACCCCTAAAGTGTCGTTAAGCCGGTTGGAGCTGAACACAATTTTTGACGAATGGTTCAAAAAATGGGGATATAAATCGGTGTAACTATCATTGGTAATACGTTCAAACGAAGAGGCGGCCACATTGAAGACAAAAATGTCGGGATTACCACTTTGTACAGCCGACATAACAATAAAACGCCCGTCATCAGAATAGGATATGGAGGTTACTTTTTGAACGCCGTACAAAATCTGCTTCATCATCTTTTTGTCTTCGAGATTGTACAGGTATAACCAGGGCATTCCTTTTCGCTCAATAATAAAAGCCAGTAGCAAACCGGTTGGATGCCAGGCAAGCAAAGGGTAGCTGTAATCGGTTTTGGTATCAATCATTACACCTGCCTTAAAAATTCTTTTTCGTTTGCGGGTGTTTAAATCGTACAAAAAAACTTTGTACTTGCCGCGTTCGTTGGTGGTATAAGCCAGCTTGTCGCCTTGCGGATTAATTCGGGGTTGGCCATATACCACATCGGTTTTGTATTTTATGGAAAGCAGGCCTTTGGGTTTGCCGGGCTTGTTTACAAAGGGGAGGTATTGTTGTTCGTAATAGTTGTACCACTCTTTTATTAGCACATCATACGACATGCCCAGTACATAAAGAAATCCCTTTTTTAGGTTGTTGCTGGCGCCGGTCATCAAAATTATATTGGTAATGGCCGACGGGCTGTATTGGTTGGCAATAAAGTTCCAAAAGGAGTGGCCTGCTACCACGGCATCATCACCCGAAAGGTTATTTAACTTTTTATACCTGCCTGAGAGGATGCCATCGCGGACGAGGTTATCGATTTCGGCATCCCAGTTACGGCTCATGTACGAAATAAAACCCTCCTTATACCAGTTGGGCATGGTAAACAGTGCCGATGTTTTAACCTGTTTTCCAAGCGAACCGCCAAACATCATTTCGTTAAACAAAACCTCGGTAATGGCTGCTCTGATTTGTCGCTCGAAGTGTTTGTAATTGCCATCGAAATAAACCATTACACGCGAACCCACGATACGGGTAATCCCACCGGTATTGTAGCTGCTGTTTTGGGAAAGCCCGATGTTACTCTGTTTTAAATCGGTAAGGTTGTTAAAAACAAGAAACTGGATTTTTTTATCCAATGAAACACCCATTTTTTGTTCGATAATCGGTATTTCTTCGGTGGCATATTTTGAAAGGTAGATGGCGAGGTCTTTACCATTCAGGTAAAAATAGGTGTCGAAATCATCAAATTTATAATAGGTCCATAAAAACTCATTAAACTGAACCCTGTTTTTTCCAAAGGTCATGTTTGAGCCATTATAAAACTGTGCATGAGCCGCCCATGAGGTTACGGCAAGCCACAGCAACAATGCAACTTTTAAAAAACCGTATTTTAACCTGTTTACGCTCATTAACCTTAATGGATTTTTAAAATTGCTAAATTAAAACAAAAATCAAACCGATTGCTTAAAGCGTTTTTCCTGTTTTTTAATGGATTCGGTGTGGATGAGTTTTAACAGATTCAGCAGAAATTCTTTATCAAGGCCAAGGTTAGTACCTATGGAAAGCCTGTCTTCGATAATGCCGGCCCAACGTTTCATTTGAAGGATGGTAATGTCGTTTTCAATTTTATAGTCACCTATTTCGTTGATGATTTCCATTCGTTTTGCCAATATTTCGAGCATTTCGCCATCCAGTTTATCAATTTCCGTACGCAGTTCTTCCAGCTTATTTTGAAATTCGGGGTTTCCCTGCCGCTCGCGTATAACAAGATTATCGAGCAAAGTTTTAAGTTGGGCAGGGCTAACCTGTTGGGCGGCATCTGTTTTTGCCGTGGCAGGATCTATGTGGCTTTCAATCATCAAGCCGTCCATTTCGAGGTCGAAAGCCTTTTGCGATATTTCTTCCAGCAGGCTACGCCGGCCACAGATGTGGCTCGGGTCAACAACAATGGGAATATTGGGAATGGTTCGTTTCAGCTCAATGGGAATTTCCCACATGGGAGCATTGCGGAAGGGTGATTTTTTAAAGTAGTGAAATCCACGGTGGATGGCAATAATTTTTGTGATGCCCGCGCTATAAACCCGTTCGATGGCACCAAGCCACAGTTTTAAATCGGGGCTGACGGGATTTTTAATCATTACGGGAACATGCGTTCCTTTTAAGGCTTCGGCAATGGCTTGTACCGAAAACGGATTGACAACCGTGCGGGCACCAAGCCATAAAATATCGACACCATGTTTTAAGGCCATTTCAACGTGGGCGGGTTCAGCCACTTCAACGGTGGTTAATAATCCGGTAGCTCGCTTGGCATCAAACATCCATTTAAGCCCCTCTTCGCCAACGCCTTCAAATTCGCCGGGACGTGTACGGGGTTTCCAAATACCTGCTCGTAAAACCCTGACTTGAGGAATTTTGGCAATCTCCTTTGCGGTTGACATCAGTTGTTCACGGCTTTCGGCACTACACGGCCCTGAAATTACCAACGGAAAGTTGTTTAAATTAAACCACGCTTCTAACGGCATTATTTCAATGTTGCTACCCATGCTGCAAAAGTAGTTTAAATTTTATGCCTTTGGTTGATTACAGAAAGGTGATTACTTAACTTCTTGAATGTTTAGTTCATCAAACCATGTTGCTGCATCTGATTTTGTCCATAAGCCGATTTTTCCGGCATTTTTGAAGGTGTTGTCAGTAGCTTGGAGCTTGGGTTTACCATTAAAATAACACTGAATATTATTGCCTTTCATCACTATTTTAAGGTTATACCATTTGCCATCGGTCATTTTTATGTTGGCACTTTTTAACTGAATACGATTGCCGTTTACCACTTTATAAAGTCGGTAGTTGTTTTCCAAAGGGTTGGCGCGTGCCACGTAGTAGTTGTTTTCGTCAACATATCGCCACACGGGGCCGCCTCCCTGATCGCCGTTGCCTTTAACGGCTTTAAACCTCACGGATATTTCAACGTCTTTATAGCTTAAAGTGTTGTTTGTAACGATGTTAAACCGATAGTCGGATGTTTCGGATGAGGTTTGGGCAAGCACCTTGTTTCCGTTGTCGGATAGAATGCTCCAACTGCACATCTTTCCTCTGCCCGTTAGTGAAACCGACCAGCCCGGAGGCGTTTGCCCCAATTGATAATTTTCGAAATTGAAAAGGGTATCAGTCTGGGCTGATTTTTGATTTGTTGATAGTGCATTGTTGCCTGTTTCAGTCTGGCTGAATCCCGAAAGGGCGATTATCATTAAAAGGAAAAGGGTTGGTGTTTTCATGTGTTTGTAATTTTTATCATCGGATTACACAGATTTCACGGATTTGGGTTTTTCACAGTCGAAAAACATCCGTTTAATCCGTTAAATCCGATGACTCTCTTTTGGAGATAATCATTTTTGTGGATATTGAATTTATTTATCATGGTTTCTTTGTGTGCAATTTAACATATAATTTTTATCATCGGATTACACAGATTTTCACGGATTTGGGTTTTTCACAGTCGAAAAACATCCGTTTAATTCGTTAAATCCGATGACTCTCTTTTTGGATATTCATTTTCGTGGATGTTAAATTTGTTTGTCATGGTTTTTTTATCTGTTTAGTTTTTGTAAAAAGCTGGGAAGCACAATCAGCAGCAACGGAATGGCAACCAAAAAGCCACCAATTACTGCAAAGGCCAGGGCCTGTTGCATCTGGGCACCAACGCCAATGCCTACAGCCAACGGAATCAATGCTAAAATGGCACTGATGGCTGTCATTAAATTCGGGCGCAGGCGTAATCCTACGGCGTCACGTATGGCGTAACCGTTGTCCAGTTTTTTGTCGCGGTTTTTATAATATTGGAATACGGTAAAAATGGCGTTTTCGGCAATAATACCCACAATCATTATAAGTCCGGTGTAGCTGCTGACGTTTAGCGGAATGTCGAAAATATAAAGAAGAATTAAACTGCCGCTGATGCCCAAAACCGAAAGAAACAGAATAAGAAATGCAATGCGCCACCGTTTAAACAAAAACATCAAAACTACAAAAACAAACAGGGAGGCAAGTATTAAAATCATCATCAACTCTTTAAACGATTGTTGCTGTTGGGCGTAGGCGCCACCGTACTCAATGGAGTAGGAGGGCGGCAGGCTGATTTTTTTTCCAAAAGCATGTTTTAAATCTGTAATGGCAGAGCCGAGGTCTTTGTTTTCAAGGCGTGCTGTAAGAATAATCACCGGTTTCAGGTTTTCACGACTTTCAATTACATCGCCCGACAGCGGTTTGATGTTACAAAAAAACGAAAACGGCCGGGTGGTACCGTCGGGCAAAAAGATGGCTTGTTTTTTCAATACTTCAATGTCGTTGTCGGCGAAATCGGTAAACCGTAATAGCACCCTGCGCATCTGCTGCCCTTCCTGAATGTCGCCAATTTGTAATCCTGATGTCATGGCAGCCTGATCGGGATTGGGTGTTGGTATGTCGGCACTCCTGCCCACTGGCACCCCTTCAATAATGGCTTGTAGTTGTGTGTTAAAATTGCTTAGCGAAATGTTGTAGAGTGCCAGCTTATCCTGCTTGGGAATAAAAATAAGCGAAGGGCCTTCGGGCACCAGCCCGTCATCAATATCAACAATTCCCGAAATGCTGTCCATCACATAATGACACTGATTAGCAATGGTCTGAAGCTTTTTATAGTCGTCGCCAAAAATTTTAACCTCAATGGGTTGCGCCTTTCCGATTAAATCGCCCAGCAGGTCGGCAATGCGCTGTCCAAATTCGATATGCAGCCCGGGAACTTTTGCCGAGATGGTGTGACGAAGGTCGGAGATAACCTCTTCGGTGCTTTTTTTGCGGTCGTGTTTCAGCTGTATGGAGTAGTCGCCTTCGTTGGCAGGATGTGCCCTAAACGACATTCTGATGCCGGTACGCCGTGAGTAGCTTTGAACGTTGGGATTGGCCAGAATAACTTTTTCCATCTCTTTGCATAGGCGGTCGGTTTCATCAATATTGGTTCCAGGCGGTGAGTAGTAATCCAGCACAATGGAGCCTTCGTCCAGCTCGGGTAAAAATCCTGTTTTTAACCGGGTACCGGCAAAATATCCCGCAAGGATAAGCAACAGAACAAATAAAACCGAAATGGCGGGCTTATTATAAAACCATGCAATACCTGCAATTTGTCGCGCCGGTTCTTTTTTGGCTTTGCGCTTTTTAGGGACCTTGTAGCCAATAAGTATGTGAAAAACAGGTAATAGCAGCCAGGTAACCAAAAACGAAACAATCATGGTTAGCTGCATGGTGTCCGATAAAATCCGGAAAAAGCTACCGGCAAGGCCACTCATCAGCCGAAAGGGAAAGTGAATTACGATGGTGGAAAGCGAGGAGGCTATCATGGCAGGCAGCAAAAAGGCGATGGACATCTGTACTATTTTAAACCTGTTTTTTTGGGGATGGTCTTCGTGGTTTTTATGAATTTGCTCAATAATAACAATGGCATCGTCTATAATCAATCCCACCGAAGCGGCAATGGCTCCCAGCGACATAATGTTAATGGTGATACCCACAAGATGCAACACCAAAAACGAAAATGCCACCGTTACCGGAATGGTGAGTATAACCACGAGGCTCGACCGCCACGAACGCAGAAACAGGATGATAACAATAATGGCCAAAAACAACCCTTCGTAAATGGTTTTCATGGTTCCGTCAACGCTTTCGGTAACAAATGCGCTTTGGTTATAGTAGGGTTTTAGCCGGTAGCCTTTGGGCAGCAGCGTGGCTATTTCTTTGGCTTTGCTTTCAACATTTGAGGCGAAATCGGTGAGGTTAACACCCGGTTGTTTTATCAGGTCAACAATAACGGCGTTGTTGCCATTGGCGTTTATTTTTACAAACTCCTGCTGCTCTTCCAGTTTTATTTTTGCCACATCGCCAACATGAATAATGCGCCCGTTAATGTTTTTAATGATGGTATTGTTAAGCTCTTTCAGGTCGTGTACACGCGTATCGAGCAGGGTTAAATACATGCGATAGTGGTCGGGAAGCAGTCCTGCCGAGGAGACAAAATTATTGTTGTTAAAGGCGGTAATAATGTCCTGCGGTACCAACCCCAGAGCGGTCATTTTATCAACATAGGGAGCCACCACATACTCTTTGCTTCTGCCGCCTCTGATGACTACGTTTGATATTCCGTCCACCTGCGAAAAGGCGGGTCTTACAATAACGTTGGCAACATCCTTAAGGTCAACATCGGTTTTGCCGGGATTTTCGAGGGTGTAGCCATATACCGGAAACAGCGACTGATTCATTACCTCGGCAGAGATGGTAACACCAGGGGGCAGAAAGTTTTTAATTTCGTTTATGCGGCTTTCCAGTTGTGGTTTGAGGGCGTAAATATCCAATCCCCAGTCGAAATACACCTCTACGGTAGCACTTCCGCGCGAGGTGTTGCTTTTTACCAACCGTACGCCGTTTACTTTTTTTACAGCTCCTTCAATGGGCTGGGTAACCGTAATCATCATGCGGTCGATGGGAATTTGGCCGGCGTCAATAATAATGGAAATCCGTGGAAACTGAACCTCGGGAAAAAGGTTGGTTTTCATTTGGGTAAACGAAAACACCCCTGCCAGAAAAATCAAAATGCCAACGAGCAAAATGGGCTTTGTAAATATTTTGTAGTAGTTTTTCATTGGTTTAATCCGTTAAATCCGATGACTCTCTTTTTGGAATAACAGTTTTTGTGGATGTTGAATTTATTTGTCATGGTTGTTTTGTCTACAATTTAACATATATTTTTTATCATCGGATTTCACGGATTTCACGGATTTATGGTTTTCGTTGGCGAAAAACATCCGTTTAATCCCTGCCTTTGCCGGCAGGCAGGCGTTTAATCCGATGACTCTTTTTTGGGAATAACACTTTTCGTGGATGATGAAATTATTTATCATGGTTAAAAAGTTTAGAGTTCATTATTGTTGTACTACCTGAACCAAAACAGTGTCGCTCAACCCATAAGCACCTTGATTAACAAATAAATCGGTTGAATCAAATCCGGGAGATAATATTTCCGCCTGATCGTGTGTTTGATTTCCCACTGTAACAGGAACCTGAACGGCAGTGCTGTCGTTAATCAGTTTCATTATCCAAAACTTTGTCATAAGGGCATCGGTTTGTAAGCAGCTTTTGGGAATAATTTGTGCGTTGTGTTTTTTGCTCCTGTCCACTAAAACCTTTGTAATTACATTTTCAGGAATAAAAATTCCGGCGTTTAACTTCGCCAATACTTTTACGGTTTGCGATTTTTCGTCAACCTGCGCAAGAGTTTTAGTAAAAACAGCATCCATTTTTTTCCCGTCAGGTAAAACAACCATGCATCTATTGCCGGGATTGGTAAATTTGCTGAACTCAAACGGAACATTAACCTGTAACATTAAATCGTTTGACGCCA
Source organism: Bacteroidales bacterium (assembly GCA_027011095.1). GTDB lineage: Bacteria > Bacteroidota > Bacteroidia > Bacteroidales > F082 > B16-G9. The sequence continues at coordinate 4,474 of JALVAQ010000031.1, read as the reverse complement.
ACAGTGTACACAGGGCGTTGCCCTTGTTTGAAAACACCCCGCTACTTACAATGTTTAAGTTTACAACCCGTCCGTTAACAGGGGCAGTTATTTTTATAATGCCGTAATTTTCAATAGCCCCGGCTTTATTACCCATAACATATGCTTCGGGTGTTTGCATCTCGAAAAGCAGGCTGTTCTTTTTAACTTTATCACCCTGTTTAATATTCACCTGTGTAACGTAACCGTTAATGGGAGCCGTAATGGTTGTTTTGTTAAGGTAGATGGTTTTTCCCGTCATCTCAATATAATCGGGCAGATAGCCGTGGGTTATTTTGGTAATAGTTACCTGTGCTTTAGGGGCAGGGTTGGCTTGACGAACCCCGGGGTCGGTGCATGCACCAAGCAGAAACAAAACTATTGACAGGGTTGGTATAAATATTTTCATGGGTTTATTGTTTTCTATGCGTATGAACAATTATATTTTTATGTTTTTTGTGTTGAACTAAACAGGTATTAATAATTCCAATAATTGTAGGAGTTAATCAACATTTGGTTTTCCATGTGCAGCCTGAGGTTCTCTTGTTGCTTGGCGGCAATATCACGAACAAGATTTTTAAAATCCATTACCGATACCTGTGCCTGCGACAGTTCGTAAGAGTAAAGTTTCCATAGCTTTTTGTATTCAGACAATTGATGCTCAACAACTTTAATTTTACTGTTTACTGTTTTAATACGGGTTAAATATTTGCTTTTGTTTGTTTGATTTGTTTTGATAAAGTTGTTTTTTTCAAATTGAAGCGTTTGTAGTTGAATTATAGATTTTTTGTGCTGAATTTGCTTTTGGTTGCCGTCAAAAATATTCCAGGTAAAATTTAAGCCTGTTGAAAACCCGAAGCGATTAAACGATGGCAGATAAACGGCATTCATTCCCGCTGTGGCGAAAAGGTTAATTTTGGGTTTGTATTTTTGATTAAAAAGCAGGTTGTCAGCTGCAATGTTCATGCTGTCGAGGGTGTATTTTTTAAGAAAACGGGAGTTTTGAACCCTTTCCGGTTTTATAACAAAACTTGTGTCTTCCAAACTGGTTGACAGCGTGTCGTTGATACCGCATATTAAATTCAGGTCGGCAAGATTGTTTAAATAGTCGGCATAATAGTTTTGATATTCAAGTTTGTAGTTTTCGGTTTCAATTTGCATAATCATCAGGTCGGTTTGCTTGTAAATGCCGTGTTCAACCAGCTTTTTCATGGTGTTTAGCTGCTCATTGGTTTTGGTAATGAGAGTCCGGCTGATTTCGCTTTGGTGTTTGGCTTTTAAACAAAGCAGGTACTGGTAATTTACCAGCTGCTCCAATTCATGGGAGGTGAGTTGTATGTTGTTTGTGTTTTGAGCTGATGAGATACTGTTTTTTTGAGCGTAAGCTTTGGATACCGAACCTCTTAACAGAGGTTGTTGTATCGATACATAAGCCTGATATTGTCCTCCGTCTGATACGGCAAGGTCGTAACCGGTGTATTTGTTGGCACCTTCCGTAACCCATTGAAATTTGTTGTTGTTGTCGTGCGAAATAATGGGGGCAAATAACAGGCCGGCTTCCATGTTTACAACGGGTTTGGTGAGTATGGCTTCGACCTGTTGTTTGTCAAGTTTAAGTAGTTTGTTGGCGTTTAGGCTTTTGTTGATAAGTGGGCTGTTTTCATTGGCTTTTTGCAGGTAGTAATTCAGGTTGCGTATTTGTCCGTTTAGCAATGCTGCCTGAAACATTAAAAGAAAAGCTATGATTGTATTCTTCATTTGATTACTATTTTTCGTACCAAGGTATGTTTGCCGGAATCAATAAGACAGTTTTTTATATGACAACTACTTTGCTTACTGCGTAACACCTTTTTTAATAAAAGACAAATTTGCAAATTAATTCTAAAGAAATTCTAAAGATACGAAGTTTTTGGAGCTTTAGAAAAGCTTTTGGTTTCGTTACAGAGTTTTTATAAAGCTTGGGTTGGTGGAGCTTTGGAAAAGCTTTTTAGCTTCGTTGTATAGCTTTTCCAAAGTTTGGGTTTAAACCGAAATAGCTCCTTTAATGTGGGGATGCGGATTATAATTTGTCAGTTCAAAATCTTCGTAGCGGAAGCTGAATAAATCTTTTACCTCCGGGTTGATTGTCATAACCGGCAGTGGACGCGGTTTGCGCGAAAGTTGTAGTTTAACTTGTTCGAGGTGATTGAGGTAGATGTGGGCGTCGCCAAGTGTATGGATAAACTCGCCGGGTTTTAAGCCGGTAACCTGAGCCATCATCATGGTAAGTAAAGCGTAAGATGCAATGTTAAAGGGAACGCCAAGAAAAATATCGGCGCTGCGCTGGTACATCTGGCACGACAACTTACCATTGGCAACATAAAACTGAAACCAGGCATGGCAGGGCGGTAAAGCAGCTCTCCCTTCAGCAACATTTTCCGAAAATGTTTTTTCCCCAAGAGGCAGTACACTTGGATTCCAGGCTGCAACAATCATGCGGCGGCTGTCAGGGTTGTTTTTTATCTGGTCCAGAACAATGGAAATCTGGTCAATGTTCTGGCCGTTCCAGTTGCGCCATTGGGCACCGTAAACAGGGCCCAGGTCACCCTTTTCGTCAGCCCATTCATTCCAAATACGTACTTTATTGTCGTTGAGGTATTTAATATTGGTGTCGCCGTTTAAGAACCAAAGCAGCTCATAAATAATAGAACGAAGATGAAGCTTTTTGGTGGTGAGGGCCGGAAACCCCTCTTCCAAATTAAACCGCATTTGATGCCCAAATACACTGATTGTGCCTGTTCCTGTTCGATCCGACTTTTTTACACCGTTGTCAAGTACATGTTGTAACAGATTTAAATATTGCTTCATGCTTTTTTTCGATTGGTAATAAACTGAAAATTGAAATAATGGAAGGATTACAAAATTATTTTTTCATTCGCTTTATTTCGTCACGTATTTTTGAGGCTTCTTCGTAATTTTCTTCCTCAATGGCTTTTTTTAGCGCCTCTTCCAAATCAGCCATCGACATTTTTTTGTATTCCGATTCCTGATTTGAATTTTCTTTTAAATCATCGTTTATTTCGTTTTCTATTTGTTCATCATCCATTTCAATACCAGCTTCGTCAATCACGGTTTTGTTGGCATAAATCGGACAATTAAACCTCAACGACAGGGCTACCGCATCGGAGGTGCGGCTGTCGATGTATAAAGTGTTTCCTTCGTGCTCGCATACCAACAGCGAGTAAAAAATTCCATCTTCAAACTTATTAATAATAACTTCGGTAAGGGTAGCATTTAGTTCGTCGGCAAACCGTTTAAACAGGTCATGTGTTAAGGGACGGGCAGGTTTCATGTTTTCCAATTCAATGGCAATGGCTTGTGCTTCAAACCTGCCTATAATAATAGGTAATCTCTTTTTCCCTCCTTTAACTCCCAATATCAGTGCATAAGCACCGCTTTGTGATTGACTGTATGACATCCCGATGATATCAAGCTTGATCTTCTCCATATGATTTAATATATGAGGCATAAAATTACATATTTATTTAACACTTCAAATAGGTTATGCAGGCGGAATTACTAACAAAAATATAATATATAGAGCGTTTATAATCAATGAAATATGTGCTAACGTGGTGGGCGGTTGTCCGGAATAAAGATTGAGAATGCAAAAAAAAATACCAGAATAGGGTTTTTAAACTCCGACCCCTTTCAAGTTTTTCCTATTTTAGCGCATTCTTTGCAAACGTTTGCATAATGTATAATTAAATCTACATGTTATGAAGAAAAAAGTCTTTACACTTTTATCTATGCTTGCAGTTCCGTTTCTTGCTTCTGCAAGCGAAGCCAACTTGATAATTCCTGAAGGAATGAGGTCAGAAACCATTTTGTATTGGGGATTCCTGATTACAATTTTAGGTTTTTTATTTGGTCTTTATCAGTTTATGCACGTTAAAAAAATTCGTGCTCACAAATCGATGCTTGAAGTAGCTGATGTGATTTACCAAACTGGTAAAACCTACCTGATTCAACAAGGTAAATTTCTGGCTATTTTGTTCCTGTTTATTGGTACTGCCGTGGCCTTTTATTTTGGCTGGCTGACCGAAGGTTTTGGCTTTGGCGGTGTGGTTATGATTTTAGGGTGGACCATTTTAGGTATCCTCGGTTCATACAGCGTTGCCTGGTTTGGCATCCGAATGAACACCTATGCCAACTCACGCATGGCGTTTGCATCGTTGGAAAGAAAACCCATTAAACTTTTGAATATTCCTTTAACAGCCGGTATGAGTATTGGTGTGGTTCTGATTTCACTGGAGCTTACCATGATGCTTATTATTCTAATGTTTGTTCCCGGTGAATATGCAGGAGCCAGCTTTATCGGCTTTGCCATTGGTGAATCGTTGGGTGCTTCTGCACTTAGAATTGCCGGTGGTATCTTTACCAAAATTGCCGACGTTGGTTCTGACCTGATGAAGGT
>JALVAQ010000030.1 GCA_027011095.1 Bacteroidales bacterium | reverse complement strand
GCTTGGGGGGGGATAATAATACGACCATCTTCATTCCTCCGGGGTTTAGCCCGGAGGACAATGTTTTTGTCATTTCTTATTGTGTGCCCCGTATTTTTTGGAGTCTTATGGCTCGGGATGACAACCCCTTTTGCTTTGGGGGGAGGGTTAAGAGGAAGTATTCCACCACTATGAATAAAGCGTTAACTTTAAACAACTTTGTTACATTAAAATAACTACTTTTGCCGCCTCTATGGAAATATTTAAAAATGAAATCAGGCCCTATGTTGCAAAAACATTTTCAGGCCTTGAAAACGAGCTGGCTACCGAATTAAAATTCCTTGGCGCCGAAAACATCGAAATCATTAAACGCGGGGTAAAATTTGAAGGCAACAGGGAACTGCTTTACCGGGCTAATTACCTTGTAAGAACAGCTATCAGAATTCTTACTCCCGTCACCGAATTTAAGGTTACCGACGAACAGAGTTTGTACGATGGCATAAAGGCCATTCAGTGGGATGAAATTATGACACACAAACAGACGTTTGTAATGACTGCCGATGTGTTTCATTCGCAAATCGACCATTCCCACTTTGCCGCTCTAAAAGCAAAAGACGCACTGGTGGATTTTTTCAGAGACAAGATCCGCCGTCGTCCGTCGGTGGATAAAGAAAATGCCGATTTTTACATCAACATTCACATCAGCCATAACGAATGTACGGTTTCATTAGATAGTTCCGGCGAATCGTTGCACAAACGCGGATATCGCATTGGAGCCGATAAAGCACCCTTGAATGAAGTGCTTGCAGCCGGCCTTATCAAACTTTCGGGATGGAAAGGCGATGTGGATTTTTACGACCCCATGTGTGGTTCGGGAACCATTGTAATGGAAGCAGCCATGGCCGCCATGAATATACCGGCAGGCTATTACCGCGAAAATTACGCCTTTGAAAAATGGCCTGACTTTGATGAGGACTTATGGAAGGCAATTAAAGAAGAGCACGACAACGAGTTTAAAGATATTGACATTAATATTGTGGCTTCCGACCGTTCGGAAAAAGCGGTTCAAATAGCTAAACGTAACCTGAAACATGCCGGACTTCATAAGGATATTGAAATTTCAAAAGCCTATTTCGACAGTATTGTTCCGCGTAGCGAAAAGGGAATTTTAATTTTTAACCCTCCCTATGGCATGCGTTTAACCGAGAATGATATCGTAAGGTTGTATCAGGAAATTGGCGACGTGTTAAAAAGCAACTGGGCAGGCCATCAGGCATGGATTATTACTTCCGCTTTGGATGCTGCCAAATTTATCGGATTAAGGCCTTCAAAACGGATTGCGCTTTATAACGGGCCTATTGAAGCTAAGTTTCTCTGTTTCGATTTGTATGAAGGTAGCAAAAAAGAGAAATCACCCGACTATAGAAAACGAAAAGATGACCCCGGGCATTACAGAACCGGCAAAACAAAATACGAAAGCAAACCACGCCCTTTCCATCGTGATGAAAATGACACTGAGGCAAACGAGGGTAACGAACAAAGGCCATACAGAGGAAGAAGCCGCTACGACAGAGAGGACAACCGTGATAACAGAGGTTACGACAAAAGAAAAGCCGACAGCAAGTCGTATGGCGACAGAAATCGTGATGAAAAACGACCTTCAAATGGAGGTAGTGGACGCTACGACAGGGATAACCGTCGCGACAGCAGTAACAGCAGAGGGTTTGATAAAAAACGATCAAACTATGGCAGGTCGCAAGATGATAAAGGCCGCGAGGAGAAACGGCCCTATCGGGGTGGTTCTGAGAAAGGTGGAAAAAGAGATGGCGAAAAGCGCTCATATCGCGACAACGACAACAAAGGCAAACGTCCATACAAAAAGGATTCCGGATCAAAATCGTTTAGAGGTGATGAAAAAAAGCCCTATAAAAAGAAGGAGGACGGAGCACCCGATAAAAAGAGGGACTCAAAAAAGGTTACCGTACGATTTAAACGTAAACGACTGGATTAATAACCTTAGGGATTGATTAAGCTTTTTTCACCAATCCATTGGCTGATACCAAAAAAAAGGCAGCCCGTAAGGCTGCCTCCATTCAATTAACCAAATAGTTGAATTAATTATGATAATCGGGAAAAGCTTCTTCGTCTTGTCCCATTACCATCAAGTCTCTGATATCCTGGTCGGTAATACCGGTAGGAGCCATGGCTCCGGCATCGGTACAACCTCCGGCAATATGCTCACGATCGATGGGCATACCCCAAACAGCTTTGTGCTGAATTTCATGCGGATCGTGCCTGAACATGTCACCCAACCATTCTCCCTGGCAGTAAATATTAATTTTAGAACCATCGGAACCATGACAGCTGGAACATTTAGCATTGTAAGTGGCTAACCCTGCTGCTGCATCGCCGTTTTTACCAATGTCGGAAAACTCCTTCGTTCCGTCAGGATAGGTTCCTGTGGTGGTTAAAGTGTAAAAGTCATCAGTCTGATGTCCGGTTTCCTTGATGAATTTAACCAAGTCCCAGATATCCTCCGAAGTAAGAATTTTTGAATAATCGGGCATGGTAGCATCATAGATTCCCGAATTGGGGTCGCGTCCGCCTGCATTGGCGATGGCATCATAAATCTCACGAATACCATCGTTGGGACGAACGTCACCAATCAGGTCAACATCAGCAACTACGGGATAAGTATCGGAAGAATGCTTGTCGATTAACACGCCGTTTCTTCCTTTTAAGTCCCAGCCGTGGCACGATTTACACCTGAAGAAATTGGACATAGAGGTCATAACGTCCCCATCAATAAGTTTTTCGTTTAGCACATGGTCGTACAAACGGGCACCCCTGATACCGTCAGCGGCATCATAATTCTCCTGGTCTGTATTTCCCTCATGATAATCGGGAAAAGCTTCTTCATCCTGTCCCATTACCATCAGGTTTCTTATGTCCTGGTCGGTAATACCGGTGGGAGCCATGGCTCCGGCATCGGTACAACCTCCGGCAATATGCTCACGGTCGATGGGCATACCCCAAACAGCTTTGTGCTGAATTTCATGCGGATCGTGCCTGAACATGTCACCCAACCATTCTCCCTGGCAGTAAATATTAATTTTAGAACCATCGGAACCGTGGCAGCTTGCACATTTAGCATTATAGGTTGCCAAACCGGCAGCAGCATCACCATTTTTGCCAATGTCGGAAAACTCTTTTGTTCCGTTTGGATAAGTTCCCGTAGTGGTTAAGGTGTAAAAATCATCGGTCTGGTGTCCGGTTTCTTTGATAAATTTAACCAAATCCCAGATATCCTCCGAAGAAAGGATTTTAGAGTAATCGGGCATGGTAGCATCATAGGTTCCCGAATTGGGGTCACGTCCGCCTGCATTGGCGATGGCATCATAAATCGCACGAATACCGTCGTTGGGACGAACATCGTTAATCAGGTTTACAGCTGCCACAACAGGATAAGTGTCGGAAGACTTCTTGTCGATTAACACACCGTCTCTTCCTTTCAAATCCCATCCATGACACGATTTACACCTAAAGAAATTAGGTTTTGAAGTCATAACATCGCCGTTGATTAGCTTTTCGTTTAGCACATGATCGTACAACCGTGCACCCCTTACGCCGTCAGCAGCATTGTACGCAGTCTGATCCTGTTCATCCTGCGTAGGCCCTTGATCCTTTTTACAGGAAGCAAAGTAGAAACTCATGCCAATAAACATCAGCAGAGTTAACATAATTGTAATTGGTTTTTTCATTTCGAAATGAATTTAATTAATAATAGGTAAACTTTTAACAAAAAATTAAAGAGAGCTACTCTTCAAAAGTTCTTATGAAATTAACGATGAGCCAAATGTCTTCATCATCTCTGATCTTCTTTTTAAAGCTTGGCATATCATCTTTGCCTTCTTTGATTTTATAAAACAACGCACCATCTTTCTGAGCTGTTAAATCGGTGGAAAAGTCTCCGGGATCTGTATCGAGTTCGTCCGATTTAGAACCGTCGCCCAATCCGGTTTTTCCATGACACGATTTACAATGTTTCATGTAAAGACTTTTACCGATACTCAAATTTTCTTTGTCATTTTTATCCGTGGGATTTTTCATGTTTTTATACTTGGCCGGAACCTCCCAATCACCAAAGTTGGGCTGATAAGTAAACGAATAGATGAACATGCTTGATGCTATGATAACAAGCAGGTAAACAACATTTTTTAAACTGACATTTTTC
>JALVAQ010000029.1 GCA_027011095.1 Bacteroidales bacterium | reverse complement strand
GCAAAAACCCTCACTAAAAACTGTTCTCCCGGTGATGGAAAAACAAGCTCGGCAATACCGGCACTGTTGGTGGTTCCAATGGCAAGGGTGTCGCCTACAATTACCTTAGCATTGGCAATAACGCCATGCGACTCTTTGTCGTAAAGCTGTAACCGTAAACGGTGCATTTTCCGGTAAACGGTAAAGGTCTTTATGTAACCCGGAGTAAAGGAGGTTACTGTTGTAGTATCGGCAAAATAACTGTTCGATAACGGTTGTATTTCAAACCTGTTAACGCCGTTGCCTGCAACACTTTCAAAATATTCTCCTGATACATATATGTTTCCATTTTCGTCATAATCCCAAGCAGGTTCGGTTTTTACATAGGGATTGTTTGGTAGCAGTTTAACATAAGATGCCACCGGATTACCCAACTCGTCAACCACTTTTCCCCGTAACTTCTTTTTTGGTTCCAACTGAAACTCCTTAAAAAAGAGTTCGCCGTATTTAAGGTTTAATGCCTGCTGATTTTGTGGAGGGTACATAAACGATTTGTATAGAGAGTTTTCAAAGTATATTCTTCGGTAGGGGCCTGCAACCTTTCCCTTATCGTCCACATCTACATTAAGGTTTTTAAAGCGAAAAAATCCGGCTTTGTTTGAAAATTTGGTTCCTCTATCATAAAACGCAAGATTGCAGGTTCTGCAAAGTTGTTCGTAAAGTATAACTTTGCCATACTCAACAGGGATGTTTTCAAGGTTTGATTCAGCCATTAATCGTCCCTGTATTTCTGGTTTGGCAGCATCAAGCCGTACCTCCCTTTCGTTGGCGGAGGCAGGTGGATGGTAGGCGTGATTACAGGTAACCGGTTGTGTTCCGTTATTACCGGCATCGTCGTCCAGTTCAGTAGGGCCGCCGGCATCCACACACAGCCTTAATCCTTTAATGGTGCCAAAAAAAGGTTCGTAGTTGTACAGGGTCTGGCTGTAAGCACTGTCAACATTTTCTTTACGTGTACGCACATAAAAAAGATAAGGGCTTTGGTCTTCGCCATCGGTTAATGCCCAGTGCTCCACAAGATGAGGAATGTTGATTTTTCCGTCATTGTCGGTTAAGCCATAAAAAACCTCTTTAAATTCACCATAATTGTTGGTAACCATTTTACCCGATTGTGAACCTTCGGAGAGTAAAATATCCGGATGTTCATTGCCGAGTTTTTGGCTATTCCTTAATACCTGTACAATGGCATTGGGTATAGGCTCGCCACCGGGAATAGCCTTTGGCTTTGTGTCGTAATTGGTTAAATGAATGGTATCGCTTCCGTTTGTATGATTGTACACATCATAGGCAGATACTACCGTCAAATCCAAATTATAATCTTTAATAAGTGCCAACTGAGGTGAAGTGGTTATTGCATCGCCGGGTTTGGCAAAAATATTGATGTCAGGGCTGCAAAACTTTTGATTTTCAACCTCTATCATTAGGCTTATAACACCTCTGTATGAAGTGTTTCCAAAGGAGTTACCGGAGCTGACTGCATAAACCGGGCCGGTAAAAAAGTCGGTTGTAAAGTCGAATGAAAAATTTCCCTGATTATCGGTTGTGCAAACATCCAGTACCTGACCAACCACGCTAAGCACCTTTTCTTTACTGACTTCATTTCCGTGCAAGTCGTAAAACTTAAAGCTGTTAATATCTAATCCGCCCCCATAATATCCGTCCGACAGGCTGTAAACTTTAAAGAAGCCATCGTCCTGCAAGGTGCCGAAGCGGGCCACGAGTCGAACCGTGGTATTTCTCAGGGGTTCGGCGCTACCTGTGCTGTAAACTTCTCCGTTCATGGTTCCCGAACCAAACGGAGGGGTCATGGTAAAATTTGAACCCAAAGGAGGAGTAAAATTAAACCCTGAAAAACCTCCCAGTCCTGTGTTGCCGGAATTGGCATTACCATTACCCGAATTATTTACAAAATGCATGTAATTAAAGCCGCCTGCTGCGCCATTTCCACCGCTGTTATTTCCCCCGCCACCGGAAGAAGAAGCTCCACTCTGAAGAACATCTGTGGCGAGTTTATACTTTAACTGTCCGCTGATGGTGGTGTTGGGTATCAATTCAAAATCCTGAATAAAATCATCAATACCCATATCAGGTACAACAATTGAGTCGGATGGTTGAATTACAGGATGTTGTCTGTAATTAAACCAGCATGCTTCGCTGATTCCGTTGTTGTTAAAAATTACCTGATTGTCAGGATCGTAAGCCTGTACAACAAATGCATACGAACGGCCTTCGATTAAGGGAGGGTCAGCAGGGCCGATTAACAATTGAGGAACAAATAAACCTTCTTTTTCCAGAAAATAGGGAGGAGAAGCCGAGGACAGAGCATCGTTGGGGTCTCTGTTACCGGGCATCATTTCGGTCATGATAATACGGTATCTTATGTTGGGACCGCCACCTACAGCTGCTGTCCATGATATAAGTACGTTTTGGGGAGTGGCAGGTAAAATTGAATCGCCGCAAACGGGAGTTAAGATGGTGGGAGGGTCAATGTATTGAACAATAATCATATTTGAACAACCCATATCTTCGTTGGAAAGGAGTGCATTGGTATTAAAGTCGTAAACCGAAAAGCAAAACTGATAATTACCTTCGGGCAAGCCTCCCATATTTATTAGTTCTGATTCGGAAATGCCTTGATATACAAGGTGGTTGGTAGAGAAAATGTCTCCAATATTGTCTTGTGTTATGTGAAAAGGGATTCCAGGGTATAAAGTAATTGGTGTGGCCGGGTGGTACGAAGGGTCGGTTCGTATTTCTACTCCGTTGTCGCCTGTCAGGCGTCCTTGTGCATAAACATTAAGGGGTTGTGTTGAGGTGTTTAAAAAGGTAACCTGAATTTTATTCGGATTATTAATATAATACGAAAAGCTGGTTGAGTAGGGTGGAAATACCGTGGCAGTTACGGTTACCGGTTCCTGTGCTTGTACAAAAAATGATATTGTTACAAGCATCATTGTAATTAATTGTTTAACTAGCATTTGTTTGTTTGTTTTAAAATGAGAATACATAGCTTACATCTCCTATTTGTTCGTTTGACGATAGATTGTTATTTGTTAAATTATTTGATGAAATTATATTGGTTTTAAGCCTGAAACTGTGGTGTTTTCCAGCCTTTGCCCTAAAGGTTAACGCCGGTGTAAATACCATGAGTGTTTGTTGGTTGTTGATGTTTTCGGTTACGTTTGCCGAAAATCCCAATGATAATTTATTTTTTAAAAATCCTTTTGATATTCCTAAAGTTCCGCCAATATTGGTGCTGTTACCCGATGCCATGTTTACTTTGTTATAATTAAAGGAGGCAGTGGCTGATAGTGTAACTGGTATAAAAGTCAGGCTATACGTAACCATGCTGTTGTTGGTGGTAAAACTGTTGTTAAAGCCTGCTGACGGATTTTTATCGTTAAGTGCCATCCGGCTGTAGATAAGTGAGATAAATTGAGAGATTGTTTTTTTTGAATTAACAAACTGAAAGTGAGGCATAATCATTAGGGTTCCATTGGTTTGGTAAAGCTTTACCGAATCGGCAATTTGGATTCTGCCGGCCTGCTGATTGATGCTGTAGTTGGAATAGTTAAAGTTTATACCGAAAACAGGTACGGGGTTGTACGAAATCATGGCTGAACCAATCAGTTTTTTTGTGGTGGCGTTTCTTGCTGTTTTCAAATTGTTACGTTCAAGACCGATGCTTCCGCTAAAGCTCAGTTTTCGCTTGAAAACATTAAAGCCGGTATTAAAGGTCAGGTTTTCAACATCGTTGTTGATAAAATAGGTGCCCATTGATTTGTATCCCGGGTCAATACGGCGGTATGCCAAAGCAAATTTTAATCCTTTTCTGTTTTTGTATTCAAGCAATCCGCGGACTGCCAGATAGCCCTGGCTTGTAATATTGAGAGGAATAATTTTGGTTACAATATCAGGTGTTTGGATTACCAATTTTGAGGTTTGATCGGCGGTGTAGATGCTGTAAGCTCCTTCCATTTCCAGATGAATGTTTTTTGCAAAGGTAAACCGGCTGTTGATGCCCGTAACAAAGTTTGTGGCAGGAAAATTATCATTCTCTTTTGCCAATGGGCCAAGCGATGTGGAGTCGTCGGCAGCACGCATAACAATAAAATCAAAAAAGGTGTTTCGGTCGCCGACCCCTATTTTAAAACTCATCATTTTTCTGGAAAAAGAAGTAATGGTATCGTTTAGC
>JALVAQ010000028.1 GCA_027011095.1 Bacteroidales bacterium | reverse complement strand
GTATCTTTACAATCTTAATTGTCATCCCCCGTTCCCCCCTCCGTTCCTCCTCCGTTCCCCGCGCGATTGTATCGCATGGGGTAAAAAAACAATTTATAAAATTTAAAAGTCAAAAACATCCTATATTTGACCCCGTTCCCGCGCGATTGCAACGCGTAGGGCAGGATATCGGCAACACAGCACCTACATACAACGGTAATCGGTTTATGTCGGCCAACGACCTAAACAATTCCAACCATCAAAAATACAGCTTTGCCGATGATTTGGTAATGAACCTGAACATTAAAAATTGAGCGTTAGATATTGAATATTAACAATCTAGAAATCAATAAGCAATATTCAATGAACAATGAGTAAATAAGAAACCTCTAACAGCAGGTTCAAGAACAAAACACCCCTGAACCTCAAACAACTTCATTATGTCACTGGTTCCTGATTACCTTAAAAATCTTTTGCCAGGCATCCTTTCGCACTTTTACAAAATATACCCCTATAGGTAAATTATTAAACGGCAATGCCATTTCAACAGAGGCGTTATTGTGTTGCTCAAAAACTACTATCCCCAATGTATTGAAAACCGAAACCCTGCTGTTTTTGAGTTCTTCACCGCTTAAAACAACCTTTTCTCGTGTTGGATTGGGATAGAGTTTTATCTTGCTTCCCCAACTGTTTTCATCAATTCCGTAAGTATCGACAGTATAACAATCTGAAGTATCAGTGCAACTACCCTGCGTTATCGAAACTGAAAAATGGCCATTACCTGTTGCAGTAAACACCTGATTTGTATCACCTGCCATAGGTTCGAAGTTATTGTCACAATCGAGCCACTGGTAAAGGGCATCTTCAGCATTGGCTGTCAACGTTAGTTCATCCTGCGTTACCGAAATATCTACAGTGTTCACCGTCAGGTTGATGGTAATAATACTATCACATCCCTCAACATTAAGAACAGTATCGTTATAAACACCGCTTTCTGTCCAGACATAATTCCCACTGGGCGAAACGTAGCTTATACAGGCTTCTTCGGTGATAGTATCGTAAGTCTCAATGCAAATGGCATTAATTTCAATGAGGTTTCCGTTGGGATATCCGTTGCACGCTGTACGATAGATGGTGTCAGTTTCCGGGTCGAAGCAAAATACACCTCCCGAGCTGCAAGCTCCCAATTCGGTGGTACCGAACATTTTCCCGTTTGTGGCCTGCATCAGGCTTCCCAGTGGGTAGCTACCTACTCCATCACCAAGGTCTGCCCTTTTAATAAGTGTATCGTTTGTTATATCATACGAAAAAACCGCACCGACACCAACTCCTCCATAAACGGTTAAGCCGTATAACAATCCATCCGTTGCCTGTATCAAACTACCTTTGGGTCTTTTAGCGGTTTCATTGTTAATAAAATCGAACATTTTTCTAAAAATCATAGAATCGGGGTCATATTCAAACAAAACACCATCATTGTGTGTTCCGCCAATAAAGGTTGTGCCGTATATTTTGCCATTATCCGCCTGCATCACACTTCCATAAGGATGTCTCCCAAACTCTTTATGATAGGGGTACGAACCATCGAAACTTTTAATAACCCGGTAATTGCTGTCGGTGAGATTATATTTAAAAAGTACTCCGCCGTCGCCGTTATCTTTACCACCTTCTTTTGTCATACCGTAAAAGATAATGCTGTCGGCATTGTCAACCTGATACAAATCACCGTGAGGGTGTTTACCAAGGGTATCATGCAGGTCGATTAGTTTGGTAAACGTGTTGGTGGCAAGGTCATACTCATATATTACTCCGCCATCATAATCGCCTCCTTCCTGTGTCATTCCGTACAGTTTACCGTTGGAAGCCTGAATCAGGTTGTTGGTTTCCGGATTTTTTCCGTTGGTTCCGTCAAAATCAACCAATATGGTGTACTGTTGGTGTGCAACATCGTATTCAAACATGGTTCCCATATTGTTGGCACCAGCAGCTTTCGTCATCCCGTACAATTTTTTATTATCTGCCTGAAGCAGGCTGCCACCCGACCCCGGCCCATACCCACCAACTCCGGATATGTTATAAACAATTTCTTTATTTTCACCGTTTTTATCCAGTTTGTAAATGTAACCCGGCGTGGGGGCAAGTCCCCAAAGTTCTTTTTCCTGTGCAAACCCGCTAAATGTTAACAAGGTTGCCAGCATTGCTGTAAAAAATAATCGTGCTTTCATAATTTTATGTGTTTAAATGAACCTTATATCTTAATTAAATACTGATAACTTTTTTTGTTTCGCTACCCTTAACTGCAACAATTACCCATATGTTTTTAGGCCAGTAAGGTTGTACCTTTATATTGAGGTATTCTTTGTCGGAAAACCGACTACTCCAAATAGATTGGTTTTTTTTGTTTTTAATCGTCATATTACCCGAAACCAACCGGTCGGAGTGCACAATAATATAGGGTGTGATATAGCTGATAAGAATCATGCCTTAGTATTTTTTATTCAAAAATAGGCTGACACGAAGGTTTCTTCCAAAGAAATCAGGTAAAGATATTGTAAAGTACTACTAAAAAGCATGTAAAGTTTTTGTAAAGCAGAAAATAAGTAGATGCTTGATTATCTTATTTTTAAAATTTCTTAATCAGTTAACGCTGTAGTTAAATATTATTTGTTAATTTTGAACAATAGTACGTCAGGATAAGCCAAAAAAGACAGGTTACTATGTTTAAGAAAAAGAGGTTTGGTTTTTTAATTATTGCCCTAATACTATTTTCGGGGCTAACGATATTTGCAAAAAAACCGGATAACCTAAAGCAGTTACCGAACAACAAGTTGCAGACACAAAAGCTGGAAGTACTGAATCAGTTGATGGATGCCTCATTATACAACAACCTCGACAGTGCCTGCTACTATGCCGCGTTGTTGGAAAAGGAGAGCGAGCTAAAACACAATATTCGGTACCGGACACTGGCCTGGCGAGGACTCGGTATTTGCAGTTTTTATAAAACCGAGTATTATAAAGCCGAAGATTACATACTAAAAGCGGTTGCACTTCAAAAAGAGAACAGAGACACCTCCGGCCTTGCCAATTCATACAAAGTACTCACTGGAATATATTGGGAAACAGAACGCTACGACAAATCAGTAGCCATCTCATTTGAAGCACTAAAACTATATGAAGCTACCCGGGACATCAAAGGAACTGTCTCTTCATACAATAACATCGGGTTGCTTTACAAACGGCTTGACGAGCCTGATAAAGCGCTACTTTTTTTTAACAAAGCCGTTAAAACCGCGCTTTCAAACAAGCTCAGTTATAATTTGGGCAACCTATACAACAACACGGGTCTCGTGTATAAAAATTTGAAAAAGTACACTCTGTCGGTTAACTTTTACCGGAAAGCACTGAAAGAATATAAAAAGGATAGTCTGCTGGGCGGTATTGCCACCGGTTATTTAAACCTTGGCAACCTGTACGCATATCACCTTAACAAACCCGACTCGGCTTTTTACTATTACAACAAGGCTTTGCAGCTGTCAAAAAACACCGATTACACTCATCAAACGGATATCTATTCCGGCTTAGCCTATCTGTACTCGCAATCAGGCCATACAGAAAAAAGTATTGAAGTATTAAAAAAAGCACTGGCTTTGGCGCAGACCTACAAAGACGTTGATATTCAGCGCGATATTCACTACGAACTATACAAAGTATTTAAAAACAAAGGCAGCATCAAAAAAGCGTTGGTACATTTAGAGCAATACACCCAAATTCAGGATACCCTCTCGCTGGAAAAAGCCAAAGTAGCCATCGCCAATTTAGAGTCGAAATTTGAAAACGAAAAGAACAAAATTATTATCAGGCAGATGCAGGAGAGGCAGTATGCTGAAAAAAGAATCAGGTTACTGCTTCTAACCGGTATAATATTGTTACTAATCTCCTTAGCCTTAACAGCCTATGGCTTTAATCAGTCGAAAAAGAAGAGCAAACTACGAAGAGCACTTCTGGAAACCGAGAAAAGACAGCTGGAAAGTGCCTTACAATTTAAAAGCAGACAGCTAACCTCGCAGGCACTGATGATGATGAAAAAAAACCGGCTACTCAATGATATTGGCAATGCCCTTTCTGGAATCAAAGCACTTCCGGATGAGGAGAAGCAAAAGCTTCGTCATATCCAAAAGCAGTTAAAAAAAGGCATCCGTTCGGAAGAAGACTGGAAACTATTTCAGCACTACTTTGAAGAGGTTAATCCCGCTTTTTTCAGAAAACTTTTGGATATCAACAGCCGCATTACACCTTCGGAATTAAAACTGGCAGCTCTGGTTAAGCTCAACTTTTCCATCAAAGAAACCGCCTCCCTGCTAAACATATCACCCGACAGTGTTAAAACCACCCGTTCGGTTTTGCGCAAAAAACTAAAGTTGCAAAAAGGAGACAATATTTATGATTTTTTGAACAGTTACTAACTGTTTCGTGGGCATTACACCATTTGCCAAAAAATTACAAAATACTTTTATAATGACAGTTACATACCAGAATTTAATACCTTTGAAATGCAGAAGAAAAAACATTTTAAGGTCAAAATGCCCTTGCGTTTATGAAAGAAAATAACAAATATATGCTACATTTAACTATTATCCTTCAATTATTGTTTTGTGTGAGTTGTCATGAACCTGATAATAATAACATGAAAGAAAACGGTCTATTCACTAAGAACATTAAAGTAGATGGCATAACAAGGCGATATGCGATTTATACTCCACAGCATATGGAGACTTCGTCAGTGCCGCTGGTTTTTGAACTTCACGGTGGAGGCATATACATTGAAGATATGACAGGAGAAAGCGGACATAAAACCCCGTATAAATTATGGATGGAACTTGCTAACAATGAAAAATTCATTATTGTTTATCCTGAAGGGTTAAATGGGACATACAACAAACCCACCTGGAACGATTGTCGTGGAGATTGTATCGTAAGTTCCGGTGCAGACGATGTTCATTTCATTGAATCCTTAATTGATGAAATATCAACAAATTATAATATTGACCAAAATCGTATTTATGTATCCGGCACTTCCAACGGTGGTTTTATGGCACAAAGACTGGCCATTGAATTAAATGATAAAATTGCAGCAGTCGCATCAGTTGTTGCTGCAAAACCGGCGGTTTCGAAATGTAGCTCCCCAACTTATCCAATTTCGATTTTATTTATGAATGGTACGGATGATAATCATATGCCATATAACGGAGGAACAATTGGCAACCCTCCCAATCCTGACCACGGGAGCGTTTTTTCTACAAATGAAACTGTTAACTATTGGATTGGTTTTAATCGAACTGATACCATCCCCGAAATTTATACCTATCCGGATTTAGACACAACCGACGGCAGCTTTGTGCAAAGATTTTCGTATAAAAACAGAAATAATGGTACAGAAGTAGATTTTTATAAAGTTATTGGCGGCGGGCATTCTGCTCCAAGTATTAAAGAACAATATTCTTCCCTGTTTGAACAATATTTTAATAAACAAAACCACGATATTGAATTGACAACCGAAGTATGGAATTTTTTTAAAAGCAAAACACTTAACCATTAATAATGTCAGAAAATATAAATATACTAATTCCTTTACCTTCATATGGTTTCGATCAAACGAAAGCTGCAATACCATGGAAAACTCTAACCAATAATGGCATTAAAATTACATTTGCAACACCGAATGGCACCCCTGCACACGGAGAAAAAGTCAAATTAGCGGGAAAATATTGGAAATATTCAAAAGGCTGCCTTTTAAGTAAAGACAGCCTTTTAAATTTTTTGGGATAACTATTTTACTGCAAGGTAAACTTTACCGGCAGGTTAAACGAAACCCTTACAGGTTTACCGCGCTGCATACCGGGTTTCCATTTAGGCATGGCTTTTACCACGCGAACGGCTTCTTCGTCGCAACCGCCGCCAATACCACGCAGCACCTTAACGGCTGTAATTGATCCGTCGCGTTCAACCACAAAGTTAATAAATACGCGCCCCTGAATACCCGCTTCTTTGGCGTAAGGAGGGTATTTTATGTTGGTGGCAAGGTATTTCATTAATGCAGCTCTGCCGCCGGGAAATTCAGGCATGTTTTCAACAACCTGAAAAATTTGTTGTTCTTCAACATCCTCATCATCTGTTTCAGGTGGTACATATTCCTGAAACTCAGTATTATCATCAGCTTCTACATCAATATCCAAATCGTCTTCAACCTGAACATCATCATTAACGATTTTAATTTGGGTTACCTGTCGTGGTGGTGGTGGTGGAGGGGGCTTAACCTTTTGCTCAGTAATGGGAATAATTTCCTCGGGCGCATCATCAACAGCAACTTGCATTAGGTTTACAGTTTGCTTGTTGTAACTTTTCATTGAAAAAGCACCAAAGACTATCAGCAAGGCCAATATCAAACCTATTTCAAAAAAATAGCCTTTCTTGTTTTCCAAATCTGCTTTTTCTGTTTTCCTTAATTCCATTTTGTTTGTTTTTAAAGTTAAAAAACCCGGCTAAATTAAGAATAATCTTAATATTAAGCCTCTTTTGAGTTTAATTTTTTATAAATCGGAATAAACAACCACCATCCTAAAAATGCACCAATGGCATCAGCCAGAGCATCAAAAACATTACCACTTCTGCCTATAAAGACATACCGTTGTAATAATTCGGTTAAGATACCATATAAAATGGTAATTGTTACTGCTGTAAAAATCAGCTTGTTCCGGTTGTCTTCTGTGTATTTATGACGGTATCCGTATAGTATTAAAAAGGATAAAACGCCAAAAATAAACAGATGAACAACCTTGTCAGGGCTTAACCAATCCCAAAAAGTTTTTATTTCGGGGAACACGTCTCCGGGAAGTCCTGTCAACAGTAAAATTATCAAGGACCATGCCAAAGCCGGCCAATACCCTTTTAAAGTCATAAATTAACTAATTAACTCTCTGTATGCTTGTGCATCTAACAGATTATCAACTTCTTCAATAGCAGAAATCTTAATTTTAACAATCCAGCCACTTACGTAAGGATCCGAATTAATAAGCTCTGGTTCTGCTTCAAGCCGATCGTTAAATTCAAGAATAGTTCCTCCAACGGGGAGTAAAAGGTCGGAAACGGTTTTTACAGCCTCTATGGTGCCAAAAACTTCTTCTTTGTCTAATGTTTCGTCAACGGTATCAACTTCAACAAATACAATGTCGCCCAATTCGTTTTGAGCAAAATCGGTAATGCCGACATAGGCTTCTTTACCTTCAACTCTAAGCCATTCGTGATCGCTTGAGTATTTTAAATCATTTGGAACATTCATTTTTATTAATTTTAGTTAGGGATGCCAAAATTAAAGAAAAAAATCGGTTACCGAAGCATATTTTAAAACTATTGTGCCAGATTAAACCTCAACGAAAAACCGCCACTTGTTGAGGCTGTTGCATACTGCGCTGATATATAAGGTGTGTTGTTATTCCAGTTGTAATAAAAGCGAAGCTGAAGGCTTTTACTTAACATATAGTCGGCAGTAAAGTTAAAGGTGAACTGTTTTGCCCCTGCCGAAATCTGATTGTTGTCGTTATCGATACGGCGCAAAAAGGTTATGTTATCTCGTATTCCAAAGTCGGCTTTAACATTCAGGTCGCTATTAAAATTAGTTTTCTTTCCTCCCGAGATAACTGAAAATTTAATATTCTTAAAACGATATCCAACACCAACCGACACTTCGCTGCTGTTAACTTCGGTCATTTGGTTGTTAACAAAGCTCATGGTAATCGACCGGCTTTTTTTGAAATCAAGTCGCGCGTTAAAACTATTTTGCATGGTAACATCAATTCCTATCAGCGGCGAAAATGTTTCCATCATAGCAACAGCATTGGCATTGTATTTATTTATAAAATTCATGCTTCCTTCGTACATTTGAGTTGGGTCGTTGAGATTGTATAACGGGTTTTGCTCCCACGATGCAATGGTCATCATTGAGCGGTAGCCGTGTTTGATATTAAAGCTCCGAAAAGCTTTACCAATAAACCCTATTTTGGTAAGGCCACTGAAGGTGATATTCCAGTTTGGAAATGGCATAGAAGGAAAGATACTGGAAATGTCCATTTTGTTCACATCGCGTCCGCCGTAAGCGGTCAAAAACGAGTAATAAAGCACCTCTTGTTGATTTGACCCATATCCCTGTGGGAAGTTGGCCCCGGCCAGTGAATCGTAAAAATACTCATGGTTCCAGTTGGGGTTTTCGTTGGCAAGCCGGTTGGCAATGGCGAGCCGGTTGTCTCTAAATTGATTAAATGTAGGTGAGTAGGTGGAGTCGCCCTTGGAAACAAAGGAGGTTTTTATCAGGTTATACGAAATACTAAAATTACCTTTTTCAATGGGTGAAAAATCTTTAAAGCCCCCCACATCGTTGCTGTAACGATAGTAGGATCCTCTACTACTGGTAAGCACCCTGTCGCCGCTGAGGTCGATGCGTATTATCGACCACAAATCAAGGTTGGCCTTGTAATTTAATTGTTCGGAATGCTTTTGAATAAATTTTTTGTTAAAAGTCGTGTCGGTGGTAATCCACCCCATGCGGGCGGCATCGCCTCTGATATCGCGCTGACTGCCGAAAACAAAATCCCACCCCGGTGCATTTTGTGCCATGTTCATACCCATAAAGGTTGGCTCGGGAATATATCCGGGTAGCAACGTTCCGTCAGCAGTACGGTAGTTAAGGCTGACCTTTTTTACCACCATAATTGTTTTTAAAATCCCATCCATGGCAATTTTGCCATAATTTACCTTTGGTTTGGCATTGGTTGAGTCGGCAGGATTGCTTTTGTCAGCTTTCTTTTTTCCCCTTGCCGTGCTGCTCCCCCTTCGTTGCGATGACCGGCGATTATTTGAACGGTTTAACTTTTTAAGGTAAGGCACCTTATTATATAGCTTTGTAAAATCCGCCCCCGAATTTAACTGAATATCGTTGGAGTTCTCTATGGCATTTCCGAATCGTTGCTGTACCGAAACCGGTGAAGCGGTCCATGTAAAGAGTGCCTGATAGCTTGCTGTCAGTTTCATCCAGTCAACCAAAGGAAGTTTTTTAAGCGGTACATTGTAAGTGGCTTTAAAGGTTTGGTTGTAGTTTTGTTTTGTACCAAACTGACGAATTTGACTCCATACTTCCTGCTTGTATTCTTCCCATTGTTGGGTTTCCTTATCGGGATAAATGGTTGGCTCTTTAATGTATGCTCTTGAACCTGTTGACAGTTCAAAAGTAAGCGACTTGGCAAGGTCGTACTTTAAGTTAAAATTGTTGTTCCAGTTCCAAATTCTGTTATAGGTCGGAAAGGTAATGATGTCGCCAAAACTTTTGTCGCGGTATTGCTTTTTCATAAAGTTCCGGTTCATATCCGATCTGAACGAAATAATTTTGGGCAGGTAATAAAAGTTAAAGTCTTTAATAAGTTTAAACCAGTTCGACTTACCAAGGAAACCGATTTTATTAAACGGTTTCACATTTTTAGGGCTTATGCTGTAGTTGTATCCCAGGCCGCCCTGATATTTTTTCTGTATTTCTTCTTTAATATCAATATTTTGATGGTTAATTTGGGAGTAGGCAAACGAAGCATTAAAGTTTTCAATGTCGTAAATTCGTGATTTTCGTCGCGAGTTGGTTTTGTCCTTACGCACGTTCATAAAGTTGATATTTTGCCTTGTTGTGTGGTCGATGGTGAGTGCTTTTACCGAGTCACGATTTGCTTTTGTGGTATAGGTGTCGAGGTCGTCTTTGAGCAAAATATCAGGATTTAAGGGGTTGTATTTAGGGGTAATTGTTTGTATGCCGTAATCGTAGTGCATGGGAATACGGATGCCGCTTTTTTCGCCGAAAAATTTACCAAGGTTTAAATCGGTTGAAACCTGCATATTGGTTTCGTAATCCAGTGGTATTTCACTAATTTTTTGGTCGATGGTACCAAACCCGGCAGCACGATGTGATGCCATTAACGAAACACGACCCAAATCAGCAAGGTCGGCCTGGAGCCTTCCGGTGGTAGCCCATCCCGGTGAGTCGTTAAAGTCGGTAAGCCTTAGCTCGTCAACCCAGATAATGGCACTTTTTGCTTCCCCGTCGTCGCTGCTGGCAAAACCTATTTTTTTTGGGTTTCTAACTCCTATTAAAATACCTTTTACATCGCTGATGTTGGGGTTACCCAAAACAGTAATGGTGGCTTTGCCGTGTTTTTCGTGATAGGGCTTGGTAAGCGACAACGAGCTGTTGGGGTCACGCATGGCAATATTCCTGTTCTGTTTTACCTTAACCAACTCATCAAGAACTATTTCCATGTTATTTTCCTGTGGCCAGATAACATCGGGTTGATTTATTGAAGTACCCCAGGGGGTTACCTTTATGGGAATTTCATATTCGTAATAGTTGTTGGTAAAGTCGGCACCAACCCTGATAAAGACAGTCAGGTCATCATCGTTGAGTGTTTGTCCTTCAAGCTTTTTTTCGCCATGCACAAACATTTTAATTTTTTTGTATTGCCTAAAATCAAACTCCGTAGTTTTAAAGGCTCCTCTGGCATCACCATCCTGCAAATCGTCGATACTGAATTGCAATGATTGTTCATTGAGTTTAACATAATCGGTGGTGGCAAAATTTGATTCGCGCTGAATGCCGGGAGGAATTACATAAGGAATGGGCACCCGCCTGCCGTTTTCTTCGATGTTAACGGTTGATATAACATATTTGGTTTCGTTACCATCGTCGGAAGGAATAAACTCACCCTGTGCCAGCAACGAATGTTGGTATCTTCTCCAGTCGCCTCTTACAAGCTCAAAGGTGGCAAAGCGGCATACGATGGGTTTTCTGAAATTCTTCATAAAAACCCTCATAAACCTGATGGAACGAAAATCGGTAATGCGGCCAACCACCTTGCTCGGGTTTGTAATGGGAATACGAAACTGATACCATTTAACTTCTGGCAGGATATCGCCGTTGGCCACCGAAACATTTTTTGCCGTTCTGATATCGGCAATATTGTTTTTTCCCACTTCCATCTGGTCGGGGTCCAGTTTAATTTTATACTGAAAATAGCGTTCCGATTCGCTCAGCGTATTGTCGCGGTTGATATCTTCAACATTGGGATAATTTGAATTGGAGGTTGGGTAGCTTTCGGGGTTCTGGTCGTCGGTGGGTGAGTTTCCTTCCACACCGTTGTAATTTTTATAACGTTCGGTAATACTTGAATATTCGCCTTCCTGGTCGTAATCGGAGCCTCTGAAATAGTGGTAGTCATCTGCCGACGGGTCTTGTTCGGCCAGCTGATAAGCTTTTGAGTTGCTGCCCACATTTTGACGCAGTTTTTCGAGATAGATGGTTTGGTAAAACGATCTTTCATCATCATCGCTGAGGCCATCGTAACCAACATCCTGAAATTGCCTTGAACCGGCAACATTACTGAACGATTCAACCAAAGCCTGAACGGTAGGAACCCGCCCCCAAAGTGTGGTGTCCACATTTTCAACAACGGCAGAAGTAGGTAAACCGTTTTCGTAACTCTTACGTCCGTCTTTTAAAATGTCTTCCGAAACTTCCCCCAAATTAATATACATATCACCTTTATTATCGGGGTCTTCCGAAAAGGGATCCATCATCCAAAACTCAATGTATTCGATATTGGCAGCTTCAAAATCGGAGGTTTCAATTTTACGCATCATTCCGCCCCATCTTGTTTCGGGGTTCAGTAACTTTCCATCGGGGCTAACGTTATCGGCATCAAAGTTATAGGGTCCTCGTTCGTCGGGATAATAGGCCAGGTTTAAAGTGGGGATGGTGGTTGGCCTTCCGTTGGGGATGTCTCTATTGGGAAACACCTCGGTTTCAAGTATCTGACGGGTAGAGTTTTTTGAAATTTCGTTTTTATCCACGTTGGTAGGCCTTAAGCCACCGGTTCTGTCGTAAAACAACGGATCAATAATATACCAGGCAAATTTAGCCCTGTTTTTACCATAGTCGTAATTTTGAAGACCTCCTTCGGGGAATAAGTCGGGCTGGCCTTGCGGTGTACTGGCCAAAAACCATGAACCTGTATGCTTAAGGTCGATGGTGGATTTGGCTCCTTCAAAATCGTCGATATAGGAGGTACCCGACTGTCCGATTGCCTTTGAATGACCCGGTATAAACTGTGCAAACTCGGCATTTACCGAAATTTTCGACATAACATTGGTGGAGATGCCCGGTAATTTATCAATAACGTTCGTAAGCCATCGCGAGTCTTTATGGTAGCTTAAATCAACGCCCCAGATGGTGTTCGAAATGGGATCGTCACCATAATTTACCTTTTGTGTAAGCGGCCTTTCGTGAAGATTTAAAATGGTACCGCCGATGTGCAGGTCTTTATTCACTTCATGATCAACATGAATACCCATCATCCGTTTTTGCTGCACATTAAACATGGAATTGCTCTCCAACGAAACGTTAATGGGTGTTCCGGAACTTAAAATACCATCGTTCAATATCCGTACCCTTCCCAGTGTATAGTCAACGGTATAGTCAACATTTTCAACCAACGGCACTCCTCCTGCTGTAACCTTTACCGAACCTTGCGGAACATTGAGCGCGTTTAAGCTGATTTCGGAACCCGATTTCGATTTGTAAAATCCTTCCAAAATATACCTGTTTTTGTCGGGAAACTGCTCTGCGGCAGCTTTGGTCATGGTATAGAGTGAATCGAATGAATATTTATCTGCCAGTTCAGGATTCGAGGGAAAAACAGAATCGTGAATATAACTTCCAAACGGCTGGAGAACAGGAAAATAGATTCTTCCATTGGAGCCTTGAAAAGTTCCTCCTATGGTGGCTGCGTTATCAATAAAGTCAAACACTCCGTCACCTCCCGGAATGGGATTCAGTTGATTGTCGAGGTTATCAACATCAAGTAAGTGGATTAAAGGCTTTCCTTTAACATCATCGGGGCCTTCCATAAAATAGCCTGTGGGAACACCGTTTTTATCGCCGGAATAGAGAATGTTAAAAATAAAATCATCGCGTTGAACCTGATAAGCACCAATGGAATAAACATTTTTCATCATCAAATCCCACATGGGCATATCCGTGTTTAAAACATTGCTTTTCAATAGTTTTACCGTTAAACAGTTGGGTGGCACTATCCCCTGATCAGAAAATTCACCAACCTGATAAACCCGGTCGTCGCCAATAATTGAGTATTGATAGGCAACAGCAACAATCTGGTCATCGTTAAGGCTGGTGTTAAGCGAAATAAAACCGAGCTTGGGATTGAATTTGTATTCGGTGGATTTAAGTTTTCGGGCATTTTCGAGTTTTATAAAATCTTCGCCGGAGGTCATATATCCCGACTGTCCAATGTTGAAGGGGTCGCCTGTAAGGTATTTGGTAACGTTGTTAATGTTACGAATTTGATTGGTGTCGAGTTTGTAAAGCAGGTCGTTTGAAACATTCGACGGGTAGGTTTGTCCCGGAATGGGTTGAACCAGTTTGTTATAAATTTTTGAAGGGTTATTTTCGCCCAAATCAGTAAAAGCAACAATGTTTCTGTTTTCTTCGGTGGCAGCACCAATGTTGGTTACCCACACTTCAACTTTGTTGATAACAACATCCGATGTTACAATTGGCAGGCTGCTTAAAGCGCGCTCGTAGTTATCGCGAAAATACTGACTTAAGAAAAAGTGGCGGTTGTCTTCGTAATCCAGTGCCGAAAGCTCAAAATGGTTGGCTTGCGCTCCACCCTGAATTCTAATATTTTTTGTTTCGCTTTGTTGTTGTGAAAATACACCGGTGATGGTTGTTTTTCCAAATTG
>JALVAQ010000027.1 GCA_027011095.1 Bacteroidales bacterium | reverse complement strand
AAGATTATTAGCAACTTTGACAAAGTCCCAGGCAACAAAATCCGACAACACTCTATCGGTTCTATAATGGTGTCAGCACATCAAAATAGGAATTAGCCAGTCATTTTTTCAATATTTATGCCCATGATTTAAAAATTACACCAAACTTTATGTATGTTTGCCCTTTAGCAAAAAGTTAAACCATGCACTTAAGTAAAGATTATCCAAAAATTACAACGCACGTTTTGCAGGAGATGAAACAACGTGGCGAAAAAATTGCCATGTTAACCGGTTACGACTATTCAATGGCACGTTTGCTTGACGAAGCCGGTATTGATGTTATTTTGGTGGGAGACTCGGCTTCCAACGTGATGGCAGGAAATGTAACAACCCTCCCCATCACCCTTGATCAAATGATATATCACGCCACCTCGGTAATGAAAGCAGTAAAACGAGCTTTGGTTGTAGTGGATTTGCCATTCGGAACCTATCAGGGCAACTCGAAAGAAGCTTTAAACTCCGCCATTCGGATTATGAAAGAGTCGGGAGCAAATGCCATTAAAATGGAAGGCGGAGAGGAAATTGTGGAGTCCATCGACAGAATTTTATCGGCAGGTATTCCCGTTCTCGGCCATTTGGGACTTACACCTCAGTCCATCAATAAATTTGGAACCTACGTTGTAAGAGCAACCGAAAAGGGTGAGGCCGACAAACTGAAAAAAGATGCCAAAATTTTGGAAAGCAGAGGCTGTTTTGGAGTTGTTCTGGAAAAGATTCCGTCAGGACTTGCAGCAGAAGTTACCGAATCGCTAACCATTCCCACCATTGGGATTGGTGCAGGCGACAGAGTTGACGGACAGGTATTGGTTTTACACGATATGCTGGGTATTAATCAGGATTTTTCACCACGGTTTTTGCGTCGCTATCATAATTTGCACGATGAGATTATTGGTGCTTTCGATCACTATATCAACGATGTAAAAGCCAAAGATTTCCCCAACGAAAAAGAGCAATATTTTAAATAATGTTTCCCTCCGAACGTGTACTTTTAGAAGACAACCACCTGCTGATTGTAAACAAATTACCATCGGAAATAGTTCAGGGAGACAAAACCGGCGATAAACCTTTAAACGAAACCCTAAAGCAGTACCTTAAAGTAAAGTATAATAAACCGGGCAATGTGTTCGTTGGTGTTGTCCATCGCCTCGACAGGCCGGTTAGCGGTGCCGTAATTTTTGCCAAAACCTCCAAAGCGCTAACGCGGTTAAACCAAATGGTAAAGGAGCGCCTTATAAAAAAAACCTATCTGGCCATTGTTAAACAGCCTCCCCCAAAGGAGTCGGATACGATTACCCATTATTTGGTTAGAAATCAGAAAAAAAACAAATCGTTTGCCCATAAAAAACCGGTTGCCAACAGCAAAGAAGCTATTTTAAGTTACAAGCTGATTGCCACCAGCAAAGACTATTACCTGCTTGAAGTTGACCTGCACACCGGACGGCATCATCAAATCAGGGCGCAACTGGCAGCCATAGGTTGCCCAATTAAAGGCGACTTAAAGTACGGTTTTCCGCGTTCCAACCCCGATGCATCCATCAGCCTCCATGCCAGAGAACTAACGTTTGTACATCCGGTAAAAAAGGAACCTGTTGTTATAACTGCTCCCACACCCAATGATGTTTTATGGAATTATTTTGAAAACCTTTTAATCACATAACCTGAACAAATCAGAAAAGACAATTCACTAATTCACGATAAGGAATCCGGTATTGTGGTTGAGGCGAACGTCCGTTCGCCTCAACCCCCGTTACGGATGCGCAGAATTACCTTGCCAAATAAAGCAAGAAAATTGCAAATAGGGTATTATAGCACTTTTGCTCTTGAAAAAGATTTTTTTCTATCAAAAAGATAGCGATAGGTTACGTGTGTTTTTCTAACCTTAGCCCCAATGGTTCCCATGAGTTTAATCATTTTAGGGTTAAAATCGCCTATCCAGTTCATCTCCAAATCGGTATATTTAAATCCGCTTTTTCTTGAGTCTTCTGCAAAACGGGCAATCATGGCTGCCTCAACACCCTTGCCCTGAAAGTCGGGCACAACGCCAAAAATCAGTCCCAATGCCCGGGTAGCATTTCTTAAAATCCGATAAAAAGTAAACATTCGCAGTTTGTTAACAGCATTCAGTTTTCCGTTAAAATGCCGAATCATTTGATACAAATCAGGAATCATTATAAAAAATGCGATGGGACGGTCGTTGTGGTACTCAAAATAAATAATTCGCGGGTCTAAAATCTGGTTCATGGCTTTAAACATGGCCAAAGCTTGTTTTTTTTTCATGGGTTTAACACCCGGAAACCTGCCCCATGCTTCGTTAAAAATTGTTACAAAAGCATCGGTAAATTTATCAATTTCTTTTCGTTTGTAACTCACCACCTTATAAGCCGACCCACGTGCTACGCGGGCTGCCTTTTCAAATACAACCGGATCCAACATTGAAATGTCAATTGGCACATGATAGGTAAACTGGTTAAAATAATTTTTAAAACCGTAGTTTTCAAAAAGAGCGGCATAATATGGAAAGTTGTACGGCATATTATAAACCGGTTCAAAAAAGCCATTAACAAGACACCCCCAAAAATGTTCGCGGGTACCAAAGTTAATTGGCCCGTCCATGGCTTCCATGCCGGCCTGTTGAAGCCATTTTTTTCCTGAATTAAATAAAATATTAGCAGCTTCCTGATTGTTGATGCAATCGAAAAAGCCAACTCCTCCAGTGGGTTGTTCAAAACTGCGAGCGGTATTTTTTTCGTGAAAGGCGGCAATCCTGCCAATGGTTTTATTTTCGCCATCGACTAAAATCCAGCGAATGGCATTGCCGGTTCTGAAAAATTTGTTTTGTGATGGGTCAAACACTTTTTCAACATCCTGGTCCAGCGGCCTTATCCAATTTTTATCGTTGACATACAATCGTGATGGAAAATCAAGAAATTCCTGTTTCTCCTTTTTATCAATAACTTCTTTCAAATAAAACTCATTCATAGGGTTTATTTTTTCAATATCCAGGCATCCCTGTAAGTGGCTGAGAGGGAGCTTTTTGCATGAGAAGCTTCTTTCAGGCCTTCATACTTATTCAAATATACTCTTACATTTTTTTCACCTTTAAGTATCCCTGCATTTTTAAAACCGTTTTTTTTGGTGCGCCGCAACGCCTCTTTGGCATCGGTTACATTGTTAAAGCTGGCAATAATCAAATAAAAGTAGTGCTTTTGGGTAACCACCTCTTTATGGCTTTCTTCAGCTTTTTGACCTTTGCAAACATGAGGCTGCTTCACCCTGTCGGGTTTCTGCCCAAACCAAACCGACACATAGTTGCTGTCGATTCCAACACCGCCTACAACCCATTTTTTTTCTTTCCAAATACCTCGTGTTAAAAGCATGTCCAACACCTCTTTGGTGTCGGCCCATAAATGAACCAAACTATCCAAATTATAGCCATCCTGAAAATAAGCGACTAATTCGTAGCCATAGTACGGATAAGGGGTCAGCTCTTTAGGCTTTTTCTTCATACACAACGGCTTAGGCACATACGAATTAAAACAACAGGGTGTCCATTTGCCTTTGTCGGACCAACTTGATAAATTACAGATGCTTGTGTCGGGATGGTTTTGTTGCAAGTCGTTACAATGGGTGCGTGCCACTACGCTGAGTGATGCCGAAAGTTTAACAGGTTTTTTACCGTAATCCTGCCGAATGGAGTTGATGGTATTAAAAAGTTCCATTTCGTTTTGAGTAACACAAAAACCGGAGGGTATCTTTTTTTGTGCAAACGAAAGTTGCAGCGAGAAGCTGAAAAAAAGAAAGAGCAGGAGAGGTTTCATAACTTTTGTTTGGGTAAAAATACAATTAATCGGCAAAACGGAATTATTCCCAACTAAAGTTTTTAATGTAATCGGCAATAAGCCGGTTGTATTTTAAAGTGAGATGCTGAACAACAGGGTGTTGAACTTTATAAACTGTAGCATCTATTGTATTTACAGAGAGCACCTTTGGTGTTGTTCCGGTAATAAAGGTAGCTTCAAACCCGCCTATCTCATTCAATTTAAAAGCACTTTCAAAAACATCGATACCTGACTCCAACGCAAGATTAATAATTTTTTGACGTGTTACACCGTTTAAAATAAATGAAGGATGCGCAGTAAATAAAATTCCGTCTTTAACAAAAAAGAGGTTTGACCGGCTGCCTTCGGTGATGATGCCTTCCTCATTGAGTAATAAAAC
>JALVAQ010000026.1 GCA_027011095.1 Bacteroidales bacterium | reverse complement strand
AATCAATTTTTTAACGTAACTTTTATCACCTGAAATGACCCTTACAAAATAAACGCCTCTAGCGTATTTTGACAGGTTGATATTAGTCATATCGGAATTCATGTTTTTAGTATAAACCAATTCTCCGGTTGTGGTATATACCCTTACTACCGCTTTATTCATTTCTTTTAATTTGATAGTAAAAGAACCTGTATTAGGATTAGGATAGATACCTACAGCATTACTGTATTCATCAATAGCTAATGGTTCACAAGATATTGTAGCTGCCCATCCGGCTTTGCTTACAGAGCTATCGGAATGGAAAACAAAAGTTAGAGCGCCATCAGCATTAGTTGCCGTAATCGGTTGTAATTCCGGTGGTACAGGCGCACCATCGTCAGCACTGAATTTACCCATTAATGGTGCGGTTGTATCAGTACCGTCATAAACTTCCAAGTAATCATATTGTGTTCCGTTTCCTCCTAACTCAACATCAAAACTGGTAAAATTGAATGACAAAGCATGGTTAGGGGATGCCGGTAAAAATGTCATGGTTTGGTCTAAACTATTACTATAATTATTATCAGGACCACCTTCATCAAAAAATGCACCGTCACAAGTCGTAATTGTAGCACCATCGGTCATATTATAGAGCGCACCTCCGGTAGTAAAACTCCATACGTCACATCCTTGTGATTGACCTACACTATTTGTAGATAAAACCGTCCAGTAATAGGTTGTATTTGTACTTAAAGATACAGGGAAATTGTTAGTTGTTACAGTTACCGGATTATTATTTAACGGATTGCTGTCCGTGCCAAAATAGACGTCATATGAACTAACACCGATTTGACTATCCCAAGTGAGATTAGAAGTGCTGGAATATACGTCGGTTGCGCCATCAGCAGGCACAGGATTTGCAGCACAATCGGGAACTGTAGTTGGTGTAAAACAACTGACATTTGCTTCCCAACCGGCATGTTGTACACTACTGTCACTTGTAAACCGGAAAGTTAATCCGTTTGCTCCCGTTAATGTTCCCGGACTATTGGTTCCGGTAAAAGGACTGCCTTGTATTTCGGGGCTATTGGTATCAGGTCCATCATAAACATGTAAATAGTCATAGCCGTTTTCAGTATCAAATGATGTAAAATCAACTACGATAAAATCACTGCCGGCTTCCGGTAAGAAAGTCATTGTGTAATCTTCATCACTTCCATAATTTCCGGTATCTAATCCTGAATCATAAAAAGTACCTGTACAGGTAGTAATTGTTCCACCATTATTAATTGGGAAGATAGGAACAATACCAGTAGTTATGGTTTGTTGAGACTGATCTGTATATTGTTGATTGTCACCGGCAGTTACATCTAATGTTAAGCCTATTGGGCTACCTAGTGGTGCAGAAGCATCAACTGAAGCACCTGTAAAGGCAAAATCATGTGCAGCACCGGCTGCAATGTTTATACTTGAAACGGAACTGGTTCCCAGTGTTAAGTAATTATTCGGGTCGGAGTTTATTGATAATGTTCCGTTATAGACAGCATCTGCATGACCGGTATTGGTAATGGTATAATTAATATTACCTGTTTCTCCCGGATCAAGATAACCATTAGCATTAGCGTCATTAGTAATGAATACATTACTGATATCTATATCAGGAGCATTTAAGGTAATATTAAATCCGGAATTCCACGTATAACTAGTGCCTCCTGAATCTGTTCCGGTTATCGTCAAATCAAAATGTGCTATATGTTGGTCGGGAACATTATCTGCAATAGCTATTTCAAAAGCATTATTTTGCATACTGTCTGCACCGGCAGCTATAGTTCCGTAAGCATGTGTATTAGTATTAATAGTGATGTATTGATCACTTGTTGAAAGTGTTGCGTTTACGTTATAGGCATCATAACCACTACCGGCGGTAGCCAAGTTTTCCAAATTGACATTCAAACCGATAGTTTGTCCGTAATCAGGTGAGGCACTTGTAGTATAAGTTTTAAAACTAACATAGGGATTATCGGCTGGAACTACTTGAATAGTACCAATATAAGGCACTTTATTTTGAGCTGTAACTACTAAGTCGGCAACGCCAACCGTTACATCATTTGATGAAAAATTCAAGGTGCAACTACCGGAAGCATCCGTTGTGGCGGCTGCAATTAATACATTATTTTGAGATAAAGCTACTGTAGCATAAGGAGCTGCAGTTACTGTTAAAGAGGTAGCTCCTAAAATAAGAGAGCTCGGACTGGTTTGAACCGGCATGGGTTGTGGCGTTCCTATATATGAAACAATAGAAGGGTCACCTGCCAACTGGTAAATAACCCAGTAGTAAGCTTTCATAGATGATGTTGATGCCTCAACTGCCATATTTCCACCTTCAATTAATTGATAATTATTTATATACCAAGTAGATAAATCATTAGCTTCATTGGCTTTATCATGAAAAGCGCCATCATAAACCCCTTCGGTTGTATCTTCATAAGTGGGTTGTTCTACTATGTTACCTACGCCAACTCCCCAATAGTAATCTTCGTCCCAATAAGTGTATTGTGAACCACCGATATAACCAATCACACCGGCATTGGGTTTTTTAATAGCTAATTCGGCAAAGGCGTCATTTTCATCAAATTTATTAGATTGACAGCAATTACCTATCCATAAACCGAATTTATCAACATTGGTAATAAAGTTATTTAAATCATTTTGAGTAAATGAAGGGCTATACCAACCGTCCGGCGAACAGTGTGCCGTATAGTTGGCAAATCCGACTCCATTGTTAATATCAGCAATGATAGAATCATGTGCTTGTGTGTTTGCGCCGGGCCAAGTTTCAATAGTATTTTGTAAAAACGTATGAGAATAAGCATTGTGATCAGCATTGACATAATAATGGTCGGCATAATAAATGGCACCACCACCCCAAGTATCTTCATGACCTTCATCATCACCTGCAATTAACATAGCTTCGTGCAAGTAACCTATGTCTGCCATTTGTAATTTTTCATAACGGATAGTTTTGGCAACAATGTCACTGACTTCTTGTGCATTGTCAGCAGCCCAACGTCCAAAATTAACTTCCGGTAAATAATCGCCTGTATATTCGGCAATATCTAAATCCGTATAGGGTGAGTCATTGACTTCGCCATGTTGTGTTGCAGGTATAACATTAATATCACCTACAACCAATATGAAAGATAAAGGATTGTATCCTGCCGGGGGGTTGTTATACAAATTTTGACAATATGCTTTAATTGAACTAACGGTATTGCCTACATTGGGATCATCGGTGTAAGCTTCAATTACTTTAAAACCTTTTTTGGTTTTCCATTGGACAAAATCTTGCAAAGCAGCTTGGTAGGAACGATCGGCTACGATAACATAAGTAAAAGGGGCTTGTGATAAAAAGCTTTTTTGTCCGTAATCTAATCTGTGTAAAAATCCGCTAAAAACAGAACCAATACCGTCTCCGTATTTTTTTTTAAGTTTTTTAGTGGCTTCATGATTGGCACCGGAATAAGAAACCTTAACTTTAATATTAGTGTAAATTTTTAACAAATTTTTAACCGGATTGTAGCTAAAAGGTCTGATTTCTATTCTACCGATACGTGTGGCACGCATTTGACCTCGATATTCATAAGAAACCATATCGCCTTGCGTATAAAAAGCATTTTTGTGGTAAATATCCTCGTTGATAGAAAAATCATCATGTAGAGGTGTTTTACGTTCTGATGCTTGTGCCGGTATAATTTGGGCAGAAATTCCTTGATTGTTTAAATCAATGGTTTCTTCATCATAAGATACGATTTCAATATTAACATCAGCATCTAAAGGTACTTCAATAAGCTTGGAATAAACCGGTAAATTGGGCATGCCTTTAGTAAAGACTTTTAACAATTTAGGACCTGACAAATTCATAAACAAACCTTTTGAAGTGTTAACCGGTTTGAGTGTGAATTTGGATGTGGTAACATCTAGCGAAAATCCATCATTATTCGCTTCTAATTTTTTAATGGAATTGTTTTTTTTCAGTAAATCAAATGTTTGGGCTTTCTGAGCCTGCACAAATGATAAAACCGTAAAAAAGAACAAGAAAGTTAAGATTGTTTTTTTCATGGTAATTTAAATTATGGTTAATAAATATACTTTCATAGTATGCAAAGTTAATAATTTTTTTAATATATCATGGTTTTGGGAATTCAATCTCAATTTGAACACCTTTTTTGCCTTTGATTCTAAAACTACCTCGCATTTGTTTGGCAAGCAACTGCATGATACTTAAACCAAAGCTATCT
>JALVAQ010000025.1 GCA_027011095.1 Bacteroidales bacterium | reverse complement strand
CTTTTATAGCTTATTCGTTATCATATTTTTCTATCATAGATTCAATCCCTCACCCGATAATGCACTATTGCATCGTATGGTTTAATATCATACCTCTATAACTGGTAATCTTTCACATTTGATGCCTTTTTGCACACGTTTCAAATATTTTTAGATCCATTCTTTTCTGCTTTCACCAGGATTGTCTTGTATAGTTTTTACCAAAGCCTTGCTCTTAAAACGTTTGAAATCGCCTAAAATATGTTCAGGTTACTCGCCTTTTACGCTTCAGTATTATGAAACTTGTAGTTCCTGATTATTGTGGTTCAAATATAGAATGTTTTTGGCTTTGTCAATTCTTAAAGTTGATTTTCTCCGCACGAAACCATGTGGCGTCGTGTGGGAGCGGTGTTATTTATTAAAACCTGAAGTTTCGCATGTAAAACTTACATCATAAATAGATGAAAACAATTCATTATGTTTATGCAAAATATCTTTGAGAAACTTTGTGTCTTAGTGTCTTTGTGGCAAAGCATTGAATAATAGCCACCATTCCGATAGCTATCGGAACGAAGGCACAAAGGTACACTAAGTTCAAATTTTAACATTTTGAAATTATTTATGTTATTAGAATTCAATATGTTACCAAGTTTATAATTCTTATAATGTCTTGATTTAAAATATGTAAGAAGACTTGCGAAACTTCAGTTAAAACTAATTGCCGGAATCAAAGGAAGTATCAGGTTCTTCTTAATTTAGTGCAGTAATAAACCTTACTAAATCTTCTTCAGGTGTTAAACCCAGTTTTTTTCGTAGTTTATAGCGTGCGGTTTTTACACTGTCGGGGGCAATGTTTAAAATAGCTGCTGCTTCTTTAATATTCATATTCATCCTTAGTAAAGCGGCAAGCCTTAAATCGTGTTGGCTGAGATTGGGGTTAATTGCGGTAAGTTTTTCGAAAAAATCCTTGTTGAGTTCATTGAAATATATACTAAAAACCTCCCAGTCTTTGTCGTAGCGCAGGCTTTTGTTCAACTCCTGCTGCAACGTCCGTATTCTGGACTTAGTACTATCGGGGACCTCAGGTAGTACTTCGTTAACTGCCTTTCTGATATTTTGAAGTATTTTGTTCTTTTGTGTCATATGGAGGGCATGCGAGCTAAGTTGTTTTCTTTTGAATCCTAACTCTTTATCCAGTTCTGCTTTCTCTTTTTTCCATAACTCCGATTTGATTTTTAACATCTTATGCTGGATGCGCTTTCGATAGTATAAAATGTTAATTAGCAAAATAAGCAGTATTGTTATCGAAATCAGAACAATAATCCGTGTACGGTTTCGTATGGTGATGAGCTTTTCATTTAATTCAAGCTGCTTAATCTTTTCATCTTTTATTCCGGCCTCGTATTTTATATTTAAATCTGCTATTTTTTGTTTTGTTTCAGCGCTAAACATGCTGTCTTCAAGCAATTTAAATTTTTCCAGGTTAAGTAAAGCAGGGGCAAAGTTGCCTTTTGTTTTGTAAACATGATACAGTAATTCCCTCCCTTTTAGTTCCTCTGTGAGTAAGTGATACTTAACCGCTGTATCTACTGACATTTTCATGTAAATAATTGCCGAATCATTTAAACCTGCTCTTGAATAGGCCAACCCCAAATCCGATAACACATCTGCAACATTGCGGATGGTATATAAGTTAGAAAACAACAAATAGGCATTTTGCAGATAATTGATGGCTTTTTTGTATGCTTTTTTCTCGATGAGTGACAAGCCAATGTTTTGATTGGCAATGGCAATTCCTTCGCGGTCGTTTACCTGTTTGTAATGATTTAATGATAGGTTATAAAAATAAATGGCTGTATCGTACTCATGCGCCTGGTGATAAAGAGTAGCCATATTAAAAACAAAAGTTATATATAGGCTTTTATGTTTTGTGCTGTCAACCAGCGAAATACCGCGATTATAATACGCTATTCCGTTTTTTAAATCTGACATATCAAGGTAAATGTTAGCAATGGTTCCGTATCTTTTGGCAAGGTCCATGCTGTCTTTCAGACTTTTAAATATTTTGGCAGCCTTTAAGGAATAATTAATGGCTTCCGAAACATTACCCATCTCCTGCAAAGTGGTTGAAACATTTCCTAAGGAGATGGCGTAATTTAACGAATCGCCTACATGCTTAAACGTTTCTGCACTATGCTCTCCGTAACTTAATGCCATTTTAAAGTTACCCAATCGTCGGTATGTAATTCCTAAAATATCGTTTGTTTTGGCGGTGAGTTTAGGGTATTTTTCAGAGGTCGTTTTTGAAATATTGCAATAATACAACGTCGAGTCCAATTGGTCGATTAAATGATAGGATAGCGCCATATAAATGTTAGCCAATGATTTTAAGCTGTCGCTATCCATTTTTTGTGAAAGCTTAATTGCTTTTCCGGCATACATTATTGAGGAGTCAAATGAATAGTTCCAATAGTATTTGCACAATTTAAGCATTGAATTAAACGATTCAAAACCCTCCTTGTTTGATTGGTTTATTAATTTATTAGTTTCCGTGCTACTTTGTGAATAACCTTGCTGAAAACACAAAAGAAGAAAACACATTAATATAAACGTGCCTGTTATTTTTTTGGTATAATATTCAATCATTTGCTTCTCTTGCTTATTTTGTTGCCTGCTAACAGGTAAAAAATGGTCATACCTAAAGTATATTTATACTATTTTTACAAATGTAATAAATATACCTTGTAATAATACCATTAATAAAAAGTGATAATAAATATATAAATGTAAATAAAAGTAAAACAGGTATATGTAAAAATAGAGATTACCTTAAATCTACCTAAAATTATATATCACTATTTATGAATCCACCTAAAATAAACCTCTAAATTTAGTGTATTATGAGGTACTGTCATAGTTTTGTACAAACTTTAAAAATATTAATATAATGAAAAGAGTACGCACATTGTTTTTTGGCATTCTTATAGTATTGTTGGCTACCATTATTGCTCAACCAATATTTGCACAGGTTGCTGTAAATACAACAGGAGCTGTTGCTAACTCCAAATCCATTTTGGATATAACTTCTTCTGACAAAGGATTATTAATTCCACGAATGACTACCGCACAGCGAAACACATTTGCTTCGGGAATTGGTACGACTGAAAAGGGAATGATGGTTTTTGATACTGACGAAGCAAAGTTTTATTATTGGAACGGAACCTCCTTTGTTGCATTAAATTCGGGTTACTCCGATAAACTTGTTGACTCAAACGGCGATTCCGAAATCAGATTAAGTACTTATACAGGAGGTGATTTGGTTGATATTCAATTGGGAAATGCCGACTATTTTAAGTTTAAACCCGGAAGGTTGGAGTTTGTTAATACAGGAAGTTCAGTTTTTATTGGAGAAAATGCCGGGATGGACGACGACAAAAATGATAATCAGAATGTTTTTATTGGTAGTTTATCAGGCCGTTTTAATACAACAGGTTTTTATAATGTGGCAACCGGGTATAGCTCCCTAAGAGATAATTTAACTGGAATTCGTAACGTTGCCATTGGGTATTATGCTATGTTGGGCAACATGTCTGGTTCAAGCAATACAGCTGTAGGTGAAAACTGCCTGAAAAATCTTGACAGTTCTAATAATAACACTGCAATCGGTTCAAATAGTTTGATTTTGTTGCAAAAAGGCAGTTCAAATACTGCGATGGGAAGTGGCTCGTTATATACCATGGTGACTGGTGAATCGAACACGGTTATTGGCGATTATGCCGGGTTTAATGTTGATACCGGACGATACAATGTTATGATTGGGTATCGAAGCGGATATGCAAACTCACCTCGATACAGCAGCGGAAATGTTTTTCTTGGTTATATGTCGGGTTACAACGAAACCGGCTCGAACAAGCTTTACATCGAAAACTCCAGCTCTTCCAGTCCGCTGATTGGAGGTGACTTTTCTGCCGATGAGGTTTACATTAACGGCACGTTGAAAATTACAGGGGGAAATCCAAAGACGGGCAAATTCCTGCTTTCAGACAATTCAGGAAATGCCATTTGGGATAGCATTTCATTAAACCAGATTAATAATGTAATTGAAACCGATACCAGTGTATTTATCGGATATAGTGCCGGAGTTAGCGATGATGGAAATAATTATAATGTTGGGGTGGGAAGAGAGGCGTTGCATAGCAATCAAACCGGTGTAAAAAATGTAGCTGTTGGTAATTTGGCGCTTTACTCGGGTGTTTCAGGGTCTTTCAATACTGCCATTGGTAACAAAGCATTATATAGTAATACAGGTGGCGAAAAT
>JALVAQ010000024.1 GCA_027011095.1 Bacteroidales bacterium | reverse complement strand
TGGATTGGATAGGCTAATTTGCGCAATCCCCAGTTTTCGCGATGAACAATTTCGCCACCATTTTTGGTGATGAAATCTTCATACTTTTTTACCGCTTCCTTCATCTGTTCTTCAGACAAAACGGGAGTTAAAATGAAAACGGTTTCGTACTGATTCATAAAATTACTTTTTAATAAGTTAAATACTTGATTTTTAATACCCAATTTTGGGAGTGCAAAAGTATAAAAAGTTTTCAAACGAACAAGTGTAGGGTGTTTATTTTTTGGCGAATTTAGAATTAATTGCAGTATGCAGTATAGGCCATTGTCTATCTTATTATTCATTTTTTTAACCTTTCCGGTCGCTACCGCGCAAGCCCTTCTTCGACCGAAAAGGTTTTACTTCTTCACCACCTTCACACTGCCAACCTCTTTTCCTTCAACTCTAAGCACTACAACATAAATCCCTGAAGGCAGGTAGTGGCCGCTGTTGTCGGTTCCGTTCCATAAAATTTTACAACTACCGGCGGGCTGTGAGCCGCTTTGCAGGGTTTTTATAAGCAGGCCGGCGTTGTTGTATATTTCAATATTGATGCGGGCGGGCTTGTCCCATTTGGCGGAAATTATGGTTTGAGCGGTAAAGGGATTGGGTGCTGCCGTAAGCTCTGGAATTTGTTTTTTGGTATTTGGAATTTCTTTAGTGGAAACGGTAGGGTTCCACTCATAAGCACCCATGTCTATCTTGCCGTTAAAAATACGGGGGTTGCCGGCAAGGTCGGTGTCAGGTATGATATCAAGAATAAACTGAGGTAAATCCAGCGTACCGGCATCAATGCAGGGCGACTCGTTCGAAAGGTTGTAAGGAAACTCGGCTCCGCCGTAAAACAGAGGGTCGGTGTCGATGTTGGTGGTATCGTAGTAATAAGCAATACCGGCAGGATTGAAAAACGAATCTTCTCCTCCCCAAACCAATGAGTTGAAAATGCTTAAATCGGGTGTGGTGTAAGGCGGATAATAGTTTTTATACAGGCCTATTTCTAATGGTTCGTTTTTGTAAAATATGCAATTGTAAACATTAATTTTTGAATCGTTTCCCACATTAAACGATGCACCCGTTTGTGAATTAACGGCAATGTTATCGGCAAAGGTGCAGTTTACGAAATTAGCGGTTACATCGTTGAACGATAAAACGCCTCTTACATTCAGGTCGTGTCTTGTGCTGTCCTTGTTGCCTGCAAACAGGCATCCGATGATATCAAGTGTTAAAGTGTCTTCTTCCGTTGTTGTTCCTGTTAACAAATAAGCCCAGCTTGCCGACCAGGCATATTCGCTTTGGGGGTAAGGCCTGTGGTTTATCATTTTGCAGTTTGTCATTTTTACATAGGTATGGGTAGTTAAATAGGGGTCGTTAGGGTCCCAATATCCCGCAATAACAAAAGGCCCTGTTTCAGAATCTTCAAAAACACAATTGTTCAAAATAATACTATCGCCTGCCTGAGTTCTGATACCACTTGTTGAATAAGACTGGTGATTGTGTTTAAACAAAAGGTTTTCAAACAGAACATTGGAATTAACGTTAATGAAAATGGAACCTGTTTCCATTTCCCAGTTGGTACTAATGGTACTACCATTAATAAGTGATAAATTTTTAAGTGAATAATTATTTGCTACGGCGTGGGCACCGTAAAAATGATAAACAACGTTTTCGGCATCAAGTATGGTGGTGTCAGTACCGCTCCCTATGATATTTACATTGCTTCTGAAACCAAGGGGAAACCAGTCGTTGTTGGAAGAGTCGGAAAAAACACCGGGCAACAAAAAAATGTTTTGGCGGCTTAAAGTATCGGGGTCGGCTTTTAACAGAGCATACCAAATGTTTTTCAAAGGTTCGCCGGGCGATGTCCCCGGATTGTCGTTACTTCCATCGGGACTTACATACAAATCGGAACTAACGGTTTGCAAATAACCGTAATTTACATAAAGTGTAATGTCGTCAAGCGGACTACCGGAAGGATAGTGCTGCGACAAAACATAATACCTTTCCAAATGGTCAACGGTTAATGTATCAAGATATATGGTTGCCGGAATGTCGCTTATTTTGTAAATATCCGTGCCATAGGCTGCATAATTGAAATAGATATTGCAACGGTTTACCGAATCGAAAACCACATTGCTAAAGCGTGATATAAATAGCCCACCTCCAGATTTTCTTGCTTTATTATGGTGAATGGATGTATTTGACAAATATACGTTTGAAAGCGTAATTCCTATTCCACCAACATCATTATCAGAATAGTTTTCTTTGATGATGTTGTTTTTAATATTGCAATTACTTCTGAAAATCCAAATACCGGCGGCACCATAGAGTTTTCCGTGCTGTAAGGTAAAACCGTTTACTTCGGCAAAATTGCAAGAGTCAACATATAAACAGCGGCCTTGAGAACTGCCATCTATAACGGTTTGTGCGGTGTATGATTCATCACCGGTAGTCAATGTTAAACTCCCCAATACAAACTGTTTGTATTTCATTTCTAAATTTTCGTAATAGGTTCCCGGCCATACCAGTATGGTGTCGTTGCCCGGAAGGCTGTCTATGGCACCCTGTATGGTGGTGTAGTCACCCGTTCCGTCCTGTTTTACGGTGTAGGTTTGTGCTGTTAACAATATGGGAAGCAAAATGATTAGTACGGTTGATATTATTTTCATTTTGAGGATTTTTATAATAACCGGTTTACAGTGTCATCTTGAGCGTAGTTGAAAGGTGACACACTTCGACTATCGTTTGTCTGGCAAGATTGGCTTGCTATTCCGTTAATTAAAAGACCCACCCCTTTATCCCCTCCAAGGAGGGGAATGGCGAAACTTTTGCCAAATGGGAATGTATGTGTTTTACTATCTTTTATACTCAAAATAACATGTTTTTTATTGCCTTGACTGTACCAACTCCCCTCCCTGGAGGGGTTG
The DNA here is from genome assembly GCA_027011095.1 of Bacteroidales bacterium. Lineage (GTDB taxonomy): Bacteria > Bacteroidota > Bacteroidia > Bacteroidales > F082 > B16-G9. Next base: position 1,369 of record JALVAQ010000024.1, on the reverse strand, counting down.
GGGGTGGGTCAGCACTTACTATGTTCGTATATCCAATTTTCAATAATACGTAAAACATTATCTATTAATTACAAACCTTTTTATAATCGTTTGGCTGCCGGCTGATATTTGCAGCAGGTACATACCGTTTTTAAGCTTGTGCGTATCAATATTGCTTTGATGTTCGCCTTTGGTTTGCTGCCAACTGCTTTTTAATACTTCTCTGCCGGTTATATCCAATACCGTAACCAAAACTTTTTCATTTTCAACAAGATTATATTGAAGGGTAAGGTTTTTTGATGCCGGATTGGGATATAAACCAACTAAAAACAATTTGTTTTCTCTATGAGGATTCGGGTTCTTATTCTGATTAAATGAAACAAGGTAATAACTTTTTCTCTCTCCAATTTTAATGTTTCGTTTTTCGGCACTAAAATCAGACGGATTGATTACGTAATACTCTTTTATTTTTTTGTTTTCTATTGAACGCGCTGCATAATGTTCTTCAAAAGTAACGCTGTCGCCGTTTTGCCCGTTTAAATAACCGCGAAGAACCACTGCGCTGTCGGTAGCAAGCACTGCCGTTGAGCCAATACAGGTATCGTTTACAAATGCGCCTATCTCAACAGGATTGGATTGCGTTGTGTCGAGTTCGATTACAAAGGTAGAATAGTCGGGCTTTTCTTCGTAAATATAATATTCGGGTTGTGGGCGTTCGGCATATTCTTCAGCGTTTCCCGTTTGATGCCACTGAAAGTTATCAATATCCCTCAAGGTATTTACAATGATCATGTCGCCATATTTTATCACAGGCTTGCCATCACATATCCATGTTCCCGGCGAATAATCGGAGGTTGATTTTGACCCACAAAACTCCGGTACCGGATAGTGATACCTGTAACAGGTGTAATCTTGATGTTGTATGGAAAAAATATCATCGAGTGCAGTTCCCAAGGCATCAAAAACATTTTGTTCCCAGTATAAAAAATAACCTATCCAATTGTCAATATGCGAAGCACCGTTTCCATCGGAACATTTTAAATCTACCGTTGCAGAAGGGTCTTCTACGGTTCCTTTTAAAAACAAGGTTCTGTTTTCATCGGGTTTCAGGGTTATCTTGTAGCCGTATAGGCTGTTAACGGTTTGTAAAAGGCTATTATCTATATCCCAACCGGAAATATATTGGTTCCATAATAATTTATTTTTAATAATACTTCCTATGGGAAGGTTCTCGAGATAAGATGTATCTTCACCTGTAGTTATAAAGTTTTGGGGGATAATATTATTATTTAATGCAAGGCTTGAGTTTTCATTTCCCTGTCCGTCTCTTGAAAGTAAGCGCGGAAATGAGAACCATGTGATGCCTGCACGTAAATTAAGTGGCTCATCG
>JALVAQ010000023.1 GCA_027011095.1 Bacteroidales bacterium | reverse complement strand
TATGAATACTATTACTCGTCTTCAACGATTAAAATCCGTTAAACCCTTTTAATTCGATAAAAAAAGGTCATCGGATTACGCGGATTACACGGATTATGTGGTTTTAAGTATGAAAAAAGCGCTGAACTTAAAACAACTTCATTAAAAAAATCTGATATTAAATTTCGGCCACCAGCCTGCGGAACAGCTTTACAAGATTTTTTTCGGCGATGGCTGCATTGGTAAGAATTTTTTCAATAACAATAGGCTCCAGATTATCGGGGTCGCACAAATCGGTTACTACCGAAACGGCAGCCACTTTCATGCCCTGATGGTTGGCAACAATCACTTCCGGTACGGTTGACATACCCACCACATCGGCACCCATCACCTTTATCAAACGGTATTCGGCGCGGGTTTCAAGGCTGGGGCCAATCCATGCAACATAAACACCTTTGGCAATTTCAATGCCCTCTTCCGAAGCGATTGTCTGCATCTTTTCAATAAACCCGGGGTTGTAGGGACGGCTCATATCGGGAAAGCGGGGGCCAAAGTCCTTTAAATTTCTTCCAACCAACGGGTTGCCCGGCAACATATTTATATGGTCATCGATAATCATTAACGATGCCGGCTTCAAATCAAGATTAATGGCTCCGGCGGCATTACTCACCAACAGGTTTTCAACGCCCAGTAGTTTCATCACCCTAACCGGAAAGGTTACCTCCTGCAAAGAGTACCCTTCATAAAAATGAAAGCGACCGTTCATTACCAGAACCTCTTTGCCTTCAAGTTTACCAAAAATCAGTTTCCCGGAATGAAACTCCACCGTTGACTCGGGAAAATGGGGAATTTCTTTATACGGAATTTCTATTTCAACATCAATGTCTTTTACCATTTTCCCCAAACCTGTTCCCAGTATGATGGCTGTTTTTACCTTGTTAACGCCTGCTTGCCTGATAAACCCGGCAGCTTGTTCTATTTTGTTTTCTAATGTCATTTTATTGATCTTTTTCTTTTTAATTCTATTATAAACTGTTCAAATGTTCAAAGCAAAAGTAAACTGTTTGGCTCATAAAGCCCTTTAAAAAGTCAAACTGTAAGTTTACTTTATTTGGATATGAACCTCATCAATCCAAAAGGTTTCGTGCCCTTTATTCCAAATATAGGCCTTTAATATTTCGTTGTTGTTGGCAGGTGGCTTTAACCTTAGATGAAAATTAAAAGGTACCCATTCACCCGGTTTTGCAGTGGCCGTCAAATCAAACAACTTATAGAAATAGGAACTTTGTTCCGACGACCGGCTTATTACCAGAGCAACTGATTTATTTTTGAAAGTGCTGTTAGTATAAATAGCACCTTTTACTGTTATTTCACAACTATCAACACACAAATCGGATACTTTATTGTTTATCAGACCCATAAAGGTCTGGTTTGGTGAAACTTTAAAACTTTTATTTCCTTTATATGCTTTTTCACTTGAATACCGCGTGTCGTCCTGCTCGAAGTTTAAAAACAAGCTATGGTTATCGCCGCTATTAATCTTTTGAAAAAGATATACCTCGTAATTATATCCCCCCAAAACAGTAAAAGGTTTATCAGGTACAAATTTTTTAATCAGTTTCAGGTTGCTATCGCTCAACAGCTTTTTCAGAGGTGTTCGCCCCTCATTGGGACCGAAATGGGCATCCCAGACAATCAGACTGCTGTCAGGCATATTAAAGGATACTTTTACCCCGTTTGGAGCACCCCATTGTGCAATCCGGTTATCATAAGGGTCAATGTTCAGCTTGAAGGGAATATAGTTATTAAAGTAGTATATCTTATTTTTATCAAAGTGATTATTATGGATATAGTTTGCTACGGATGATAACACTACCTGTGCTTTACTTTTTTTAAATCCTCCTCTGCAATCGGAGTATATCATGGCCAGCATCCACAGTAGCAACAATATTTCAAAGGCTAAAAACAGCTTTTTGTACCTACCAAACTTCTCCTCCAAAAAATTAAAGCCTGTTAAAGCTGTGATGGCTGCCATAGGTGCCACCGAACCCATCACACGGATTAACCCTAACGAGTTTCCCCACCCTTTCCACCAGACTACCGAATGGGCTGCCATAAAGGTCAGGTAAATACCGGGAACCAACAACAAGTAATAAAACCGATTGTTTATTTTAAAACGATCTTTTTTTACCCACAGCCAAACAGAAACCACCAACCCTATTACAAACAATCCGGCAATGGGAAATCCCAAAATCCCTTTGGTGCTGTTTACAAAATGGAACAATGTTCCATGACCATATATTCCGGCAGCACTGCCTTTGTAAGGCATTTCGGTAATCAGCCACCAAAAGCTGTTGTAAAAATGCCATCCCGCAAAGCTTATAATCACAAAGCCTGTTAGCATCAACGGGATTGATTTCCATTGTTTCCGCAACCCAAATGCAAGCAAAAAAATGGGAATCAGCACAACACTTTCGGTTCTTATAATGGGTAAAAAGGAGATTGCAACTGCCGACCAAGCAGCTCTGTTTTTAAAAAAAAGCCAAATGGCCAACACCAAAAACAGACTGTGCAGCGGCTCGGTCATAACCGAAAACATAAGGCTGAAATAAACCGGAGTTAACAGCACCAACAAAACCGTAAGCCAGCTGTTTTTTAACTTTAAAGCCTGTGATAACTGCCATGCAAACCACGCCGTACTAAGCCCAACCAGCAAATTAAAAAGACGGGCATAGTTTATACCAAGCTGCGCAAAAGGCGAAACTAGAATGGTAAACAGCGGCTTACCCCAATGTTTAAAAAGTAAGTGAGGATATTTCCAACCCCATTGTGCAAGTTTAAAATGGGTAAAATGGTCGCCACCACCAAAACTATTTTCGGTTGTAAAGATCAGTATCAATCCTAAAAAAAAGAAAAACAACAAAAATCCGGCTACAAGCTGTTTTTCAGAAAATTTCTCGGGTATCTTCATGGTAGTTATTATATATTTCCGCGGTGCATTTCACAATTTCAAAGCACAAAACTATTTGAGATGCTTTTTATTAATCTCGCCCTTTCTTTTTGCGTACCAAGTTGAATTTTCGGGCAATTTAATTTCAACGGGTCTTGCTATAATGGTATCTTTATAAATGATTAATCGTGTGATGTACAGCGGCTCACGTTCACGCCGGTTTCCAACACCCATGGCATCAAAAGTACCATAGTCTTTATGGAATCTGTATCTGAAAAATTTTCCTCCCCAGTCGCCATGAATAAGATGTTTAAAATCGGTAATATAGGGCAACAATTTATCACGTTTAAAGGGACGGTTGGGCCAGGTTTGCGGATTTTTCAGATCCTGTTGTTTGTTAAACCACAACGACTGCGATGAAAGTATTATCATCTGTTTTGTGGTGTCCAGTTTGGGACGCATCATGTTTATGTACGACAAAATGCGTTTAGCCGAATCGTTAGCATTAATAAAAACATAGTTGGCAAAATCATCCTGAACTACTTTATAGCGACACTTTGCTCTACGCATATAACGCATTTCGGCTTCCACCTGATGGGCATGACTACCACCATAACGTTCGTAGTGGTAGTTAAGATCGTGGTTGCCGGGGCCAAAATATACCGGCACCTTTAGTTTGGCAAAATTGGCCAAAACGGTATCCCACTCCTGCTCTTTGTTGTTGTAAACCAAGTCACCCAATGCAAAAAACAGGTCAGGTTTTTGAGCTTTAATGGAGTCAAGAAAAATTTTATAAACATCAGGATGATACAACAAGGGGTATAAGTGTCCTGTTGCAACAACCACAACAGAATCTTTGTTAAAATGATATACATCAGGTGTCAGTTCATTGTTACTGAATCCGCTAAACAACTCCTTAAGTGTTTTGGGATGTGCCACAAAATTTTTGTCAATATTCTCACTTCGATTGCTTTTACAAGACCATAACGCACTAATACTCAATAATAACACAATTAGTTTTTTCATTTCTATTTATTTTATAATAGGTTACTCCGTTTCTTTGGGTTCCAATATTTCAATTTTAAAATCATCAAAATAAATATCTTTTTTTCCGCGGTTCCAAAGATAGATTAATAATTTATCGTTTTTACTTCTAACTTCAGGTGTTAAATAAAGCATTTCAAGCCTGTTCCATTGATTTAGCTTGAGCTTTTTTACTATATCAGGATTACTTATTCCAAGTGTATGGTAGTCGAAACTCTTTTTGTCATGCATAAAAGTAGCTACTATCGCCCATGGCGTTTCCTTAACAGGATGAACCGGATAGACCCAAACGGAAATTTTTAACCAGGCATAGTAATGTTTTGTTAAATCCTTAAAAGC
>JALVAQ010000022.1 GCA_027011095.1 Bacteroidales bacterium | reverse complement strand
AAGGCTCGAAACACCCACAAGCTGGCCTTTCGACTGTATTAAATAAGGTAATGCGTAATGGGTAAGGTACATACTGCCAAAAAAGTTGACCTTCATAATTTGCTCCAAAGCTTCCAAATTGGTTACCTTTTCAAATTCGGCCCACATGGTAATACCGGCATTGTTTACTAAAACATCAATACCTCCAAAGGCTTTAACCGCCTCATCAACAATATTTTTACATTGCGCCTTTTCAGCCACGTCAGCTGAAACATAAACGGCGGAAGAACCTTTATTGATGCACTGTTTTGCAACCTCTTCCAGTCGTGTTTTATTTCGGGCGGCAAGCACGAGTTTTACTTTTTTACCGGCAAGCCTCAGAGCCAGCTCTTTTCCAATTCCGGAGGAAGCACCGGTGATAATAATTGTTTTATTTGTAAACATAGGCGGTATAATTCAAATTGTTTTTCAAAAAACAATTGCAAGGTAATATTTTTAAAAATATAAACTCACTTTTTTGAATGTAAGCATCCGCAAAGCAATTTATTTTGAATTTTATGTGATTTATACTGCCTTTTTCCTATTTTTGAACTTACTTTTAATTTACCATGAACATTATGAAACAAGCCATTGCTAAAGACAAAATTTTTCACAGGTGTATCATCATTAATTCAACGGCTTATTTTATCATTGCCTACATTTTGGTTGTCTTTTCGTATAATTTGTTTTCAATTTGGATGTCGTACACCTTTTTCGGTTTCGATGGCGAATTATATTTCCATGGTTTTACCATGAAAGGAGCATCATGGACAAGAGACAATATTATCATTATCTTTTTCTTCGGGAACATGATTACGCTTCTGTTTGGAGCCGTTTTCGATTGGCTCTACCGTAAGCAGCGCAAATACAAACGAAGCATAAAAGTTTTATTTTTATGGATTTACGTAATTGCTTACTCATGGTTTATGGGTAACTTTATTGTGGGTGCACTGTTTAATTTTGGTATTGGAACCGCTTTGCGGGCTTTCAGGGTTCCCTTCTTTTTAAGGCTGTTGTTTGCAGCAATATCGGTAGTATTGTTGATTTTTATCGGCCATCGCGCACAAAAAGGAATAAAAGTATCGGCCAACCTTTATTATAAAAGACTGGCAAAATCGGCCATTAATAAATTTTTATTAAATCAAATTGTTTATCCTGCCCTGCTTGGAACTGCCATTTTGGTACTTTACAAAATTCCAAACATCGGTGAATATCATTATTTTGACTGGATGGTACTGGGTGCCGTAGCTTTTTATATGCTCGGATTATTTATCTGGCAAAAAAACCAAAACTCAATTACTTTTAAAAATCGAAGCAAACACGCTGATAGTGATGAAAATGATTACCACGTTAAAAATAAATCGTGTAAAATTCAGGTAATTGCAGTTGTTATTGCCATTGCCATTCTTATATCCATGCGGCTTGGCTTAAACGAACCGTTAACCTTTTTACATCCGTAAAAAGGGTGCATTTCATAAACCGGTAATACATTACTAATATCAGGTCAACCTCAAAGTGACGTACTGAAATTGCTTTCGATAGCTATCGGAAGACGAAGAAACCTCACTACCAAAAGATACAAGACTTGACACTAACTAAATAAAAAAACCATCAACCTGTTAAAGATTGATGGCTAAAAGGTTGTCCCACCAGGGCTCGAACCTGAACCGGCAGAACCAAAATCTGCAGTGCTACCATTACACCATGGGACATTCCATTTTTTGGAGGTGCAAAAATAGTACATTTTTCGTTGGTTGCAAAAATATCTTAAAAAATTTATTTTAACATTTTATTTAATAAGATAGTAGCTTAAAATTCTTATTTTCGCCTTTTAATAATTAGTTTAAAGCAAAGTTTGTTACAATGGATAACTTTAAGAAACTCAATAACATTATTGGCTGGGTAATTTTTTTAATTGCCACAGCTGTTTATTTTTCAACGCTGGAACCTACTGCCAGCTGGTGGGATTGTGGCGAATACATTGCCACAGCCTTTAAATTACAGGTTGGACATCCGCCCGGAGCACCCTTTTTCCAGCTGATGGGGCGTTTCTTTTCGTTATTTGCTTTTGGCGACAACACCAAAGTTGCCATTATGATAAACCGGATGTCGGGGCTGTCGAGCGGCGCCACCATCATGTTTTTGTTTTGGACCATTACCATGCTGGCCAAAAAACTTTATGTTAAAAAACCCGGCGACAAACTCACCAAAGGACAGGGCTGGGCTGTTTTGGGTGCAGGCATTGTAGGTTCACTCGCTTATACTTTTACCGATTCGTTTTGGTTTTCAGCTGTCGAAGGCGAAGTTTACGCCATGTCGTCGCTATTTACCGCCATCGTTTTTTGGGCTATTTTACGTTGGGAGCAGGTGGCCGATGAACGTCACGGCTACCGGTGGATTTTATTGATTGCCTACTTAATAGGCTTGTCCATTGGGGTTCACCTGCTAAACCTGTTGGCCATTCCGGCTATTGTTTACGTTTATTACTTTAAAAAATATAAAGTTACCACCAAAGGGTTTATTTATACCGGCATACTGTCAATAGTAATTCTGGCTGTTATCATGTATATTATTATCCCTTACACAGTTAACCTTGCCGGTAAATTCGAGCTTTTCTTTGTTAATGTGATTGGCATGCCGTTTAACAGTGGCACAATCATCTACTTTATCTTACTTATAGGAGCCATTTATTGGGGTATTCGTTACTCTTACAAGAAAAAGAACCATGCATTAAACACTGCATTACTTGCTCTGATTTTAATGGTAATTGGTTACTCCTCCTTTTTTATTTTAATCATCAGAGCAAATGCCGATACACCTATTAACGAAAACGATCCCAAAGACGCTATCAGCATGCTTTCATACTTAAACCGTGAACAATATGGCACTTATCCCATTTTTTACGGACAATATTATAACGCACCCGTTATCGACCACAAAGATGGAACTCCCGTTTACATGAAAGATAAAAAGAAAGGAAAATACGTTATTAAAGACGATAGAAAAGGAACCATTCCGGTTTACGACCCGCGTTTTGAAACCTTTTTTCCCCGCATGTGGAGCAACACAAAACCCGGGCACATAAAATATTATAAAAAGTATGGCAATATAAAAGGTGTTCCTATCAGGGTAACCAAACCCGACGGTTCATCCGAAATTCGTTATAAACCTACTTTTGGCGAAAACCTGCGATTCTTTTTTACCTATCAGCTAAACCACATGTTTATCCGTTATTTTATGTGGAACTTCGTAGGGCGGCAAAACAACATTGAAAGTCAGGGAGAAATTGATCATGGCAACTGGATTAGCGGCATTTCGTTTATCGACAACTGGCGTCTTGGCGATCAGGATAACCTGCCACCCAGCATGCAAAACCCGGCTCGAACACGTTTTTACTTTTTACCTTTGTTGCTTGGTCTTCTTGGCTTTTTCTTCCATTTGAAAAAAAGTAAACGCGATACATGGGTTGTGGCACTGCTGTTTATTATGACAGGCCTTGCCATTATTATTTATTTGAATCAGCCACCCTTGCAGCCACGTGAGCGTGATTATGCTTATGCCGGTGCCTTTTATGCCTTTGCCATCTGGATTGGTATTGGTGTGCTGGCTTTATGGGAGAGTGCCCGTAAATATATTAAAAACGGCCCGGTAGCTGCTATAGTGGTTACCCTTATCAGTCTTTTCCTTGTTCCTGCAATTATGGCCAAAGAGGGTTGGAAATCGCACGACCGTTCAGGAAAATATGCGGCAAGAGATTTTGCGGTGATGTACCTTGAATCGTGTGAACCCAATGCCATTTTATTTACCAACGGCGATAACGACACCTTCCCCTTATGGTATGCTCAGGAAGTGGAAGGAATTCGTACCGATGTGCGTGTGGTAAACTATATGCTTGCCTCCGGCGACTGGTACGTTACGCAAATGGCGCGAAAAGTTTACAATTCCGATAAGCTTCCGCTAACAATTCCCCGTTCAAAATACAGGTTGGGAACCTTCAACTATTTACCGGTTCTCGACAAATTTAAAAGTGGCAATCTTAAAGATGTAATTGGATTTGTTAACAGCGACAGGCGTGATACAAAGGTACCCATTCAGGGAGGAGAATACATTAACTTTATTCCCACAAAAAATATCTTTTTACCCATCGACAAAAAAGCTGCTTTGGAAACAGGAACGGTTAGAGAATCGGAAAAGAGTATGATACCCGATAAAATTAGCTGGACCATTACCCAAAATGGTATTTTTAGAAACGATTTGTTGTTGTATGACCTTGTGGCTACCAACGACTGGAAACGGCCCATCTATTTTGCCAACACAAACGCAGTTAGCAAAGTGATGAAGGTGGACAAATATTGTCATATGGAAGGGGTTGTTTACAGGTTCAGGCCGGTTCCAGCCCGCGATTTCGTTGACCGTGTAGGCGGTGTTGACATCGACCGCTCCTGGAAAGTCCTGATGAACGATAAAGTACGCTGGGGCAGATTGAACGAACCCGATGTTACCGTTGACCGTGAAAGTATGCGTAACTCGGCCATGGGTAAACAAAGCTATCTGAGGCTTGCTCAATCGCTGGTCAACGTTCAAAAATACGACTCGGCTGTTCAGGTACTTGACAGAGGCTTATACTTTTTCCCCAACAATAAATTTATTTTTGACTTTTATACTTTGTACTGGGCAGAGACTTACTACCGTTCGGGTGCCATGGAAAAAGGCGATAGCGTAGTTAATCTTGTTGTTAAAAGGTATGATGAAGATTTGGACTATTATATGGGATTAGAGGATAAGTTTATGAACTATTATGGTAATAATATACAGCAGGCTATGGCCGTATTACAGCGCGCCTCACAAATTGCAAAGCAATACAAACGTAAAGAGCTGGGCGACAGGATTGAAAAAGATTTAATGGACAGGCTGGGAAAAGTCAATGTTAAATAAAGTTGCGAACAGTACACTGATTTGACTGATGATACTGATTTAGCAGGATAAAAAAATCATAGCTAATCATAATAATCAGTGTACTATTCTTTATATCTTCTCCCTGGAATTCTTGAGGATGTTATACAAAAAATCGCGGGCACGAAACAGCTGAACTTTTACCGTCCCGAGCGGAAGGCCAAGCTCCTGAACTATTTCATCATAAGTAAGCTCATCGAAATATCGCATTTTTATAAGCCTACGGTAGTGGGGTTTTAACTTTTCCACCACATCACGCATTAAAACAATCTTCTCCTTATTAATAATATGCTCTTCAGGGTCACGAAATTGCGATTCCAGTTTTACAGTAACCTCATCCTGGTCGGTATTATCCTTGTTTTGGATGGTGCTCGAAATTTTTTTCTTCTTTCGTAAATAGTCGATACAGTTGTTGGCCGCAATTTTAAACAACCAGGTACTAAAAGCGAAATCGGGCGTATATTGACGCAGGTTTTTAAAAGCCTTTCCAAACGCTTCAATGGTTAAATCCTCAGCATCATAAGGGTTGTTCGACATTTTTAGCATCGTGTAGTAAAGCGAATCGCGATAGAAATCCAGCAACTGAGCATACGCCGTCTGATCGCCCTCATCCAGCGCACGCCTGATTAATTTATAATCGCGCTGTCCTTTATCGGTTAATTTATGCTCTATTTCCATTTAGATTGTTTGGTAAACACGCCGGCTAAGGTAAGAAAAGGCATTATCAAACTGTAAACACCTTCCCACAGTAACGAAAATAAATATAATGTCTGCTCTCCAAAAAGTGCAGTTACCTTTTTATGAACAATTATTTGTGTAACAAATCGGATGACAAATAAACCCAAAACAATTTCCCATTTCAGCCCCACTGCCAGTAGAATTACAAACAGAACCCAAAACAAAAACTGTGTCAGCCCAAACAAACCCAGTAAAAATTTAATAGCAGGTTTATACGCTTTTGAGGTGCTTAAATGTCGTTTTTTTTGTTTTAACCAATCACCAAACGATGCTTTTGGTTTGGAATAAACAAAGCTTTCGCTATTCAATTCAACTTCAGTGTTTCTTTTATTGGCCACCTCGCGAATAAACAAGTCGTCATCACCCGATGAAATGCCGTAATGCGAAACAAAACCCTTGTGCTGCATAAAAAGCGACTTGCGATACGACAGGTTTCGCCCCACACCCATATACGGTTTACCCATCAGCGCAAACGACAGATATTGCATGCCCACCATAAAAGTATCGTAACGAATAATAAAATTGAGCAAACCTCTCTTTTTTTCATAAGGGCCGTAAGCCAGTACCACCTGCGTTTTTATTGAATCGTAATGCGAAGCAAGGCTTTTTATCCAGTTGGCAGTTGCTGGTTTGCAGTCGGCATCGGTTAAAAGCAGCACATCGTTTTTGGCTTCGCGGATACCAATGGACAAAGGGAATTTTTTTCCTTTAAAGAAGTTTAAATCCTGCTGAATGGTTACCACTTTTAAATGAGGATACTTTTGTTCAAACTCTTTTAAAAGCAGGTCGGTATCATCGTCGGAAGCATGATTTACCACCACTACTTCGTAATCGGGATAATCCTGTTCCAGCACCGATGGCAGATTGTCGTTTAGATTATAATATTCGTTGCGGGCAGCAATTACCACCGACACCGGAGGCATATTTTCGGTTGACAACTTCTTTGAAGGCTTGTAAAAAGCCAAGCGCGCAAACACAGCCCAATAAAATATTAACTGCACAAGTACAACCAAAGCAAAGGATGCCAGTAAGATAAGCTCTGTTAATGAAAAAGACTGAATCACAACAATCCGTTTTATGATAAAAAAACAAATGTATTCAACTTATACGAATTGAAGTATCTTTGCCGAAATTTTTATGTATGGAATTTGAATTGTTAAAATCAGATAGTAAAACCGCTGCCCGTGCGGGAGAGATAACCACCGGCCACGGTAAAATTGAAACACCTATTTTTATGCCTGTGGGCACGGTCGGAACAGTAAAAGGATTGCACTTTAAAGAGCTGAAAGAGGATGTTAAGGCCCAGATAATTTTAGGCAATACCTATCACCTGTATTTAAGGCCGGGACTGGACATAATAAAACAAGCCGGAGGGTTGCACAAGTTTAATACCTGGGATAAACCCATTTTAACCGATAGCGGAGGGTATCAGGTGTACTCGTTAACCGACAGGCGGAAACTGGACGAATTGGGGGTGCTGTTCCACTCACATATCGATGGTTCAAAACATCATTTTACCCCTGAAAATGTGATGGACACCCAGCGTATTATTGGCGCCGACATTATGATGGCTTTTGACGAATGCACTCCCTATCCCTGCGATTACGACTATGCCAAAAATTCCATGGAAACCACCCATCGCTGGTTAAACCGTTGCATGGTCAGGTTTAACGAAACCGAACCTTTATATGGCTATCAGCAGAGTCTGTTTCCCATTGTTCAGGGCAGCACCTACAAGGATTTACGAAAAAAGTCAGCCGAAGTAATTGCTTCGTATGGAGCCGATGGCAATGCCATAGGAGGACTGTCGGTGGGCGAACCACACGAAATGATGTACGAAATGACGGAGCTGGTTTGCGGCATCCTTCCCAAAGACAAACCGCGTTACCTTATGGGAGTGGGTACCCCGGAAAATATATTGGAAGGTATTGCCCTCGGCATTGATATGTTTGACTGCGTAATGCCTACCCGCAACGGCAGAAACGGGATGTTATTTACCAGCGAAGGTATCATCAATATAAAAAATAAAAGGTGGGAAAACGATTTTAACCCCATCGATGAAAACGGAACCTCTTTTGTGGATCATGCCTATTCAAAGGCATATCTGCGTCATCTATTCACAGCTAAAGAGATGCTGGGTTCGATGATTACCAGTCAGCATAACCTCGCTTTTTACCTTTGGCTGGTTAAGGAAGCCCGTACACATATTATAAAAGGAGACTTTGCCGGCTGGAAAGAGACGATGGTTAAAAAGGTAACCCGCCGGATTAAGTAATATTTAGCTTTAACGGGCGTTGAATAATTGTTTAAACGGGTTTTGTTAAAAAATATTGATAATTTCGACCAATGAAAATCATAGATATCTATATCATCAAAAAGTTTCTCGGAACTTTTTTCTATGCCATTTCATTGCTGATTATCATTGTCATTATTTTTGACATCTCCGAAAACATCGACCGTTTTATCAGCAACCATGCTCCTTTACACGCCATTGTGTTTGACTACTATTTAAACTTCATACCTTATTTTATCAACCTGTTTATATACCTGTTCACCTTTATTTCGGTTATCTTTTTTACTTCTAAAATGGCTTCCGATACCGAGATTATAGCCATTTTGAGCAGCGGGGTAAGTTTTTGGAGGCTACTGAAACCCTATTTAATTGCATCCATTTTTTTAGGCATATTATCCTTTTACCTTGGCAACTTTCTTATTCCTCGCACCAATCATACCCGCCGTATTTTCAAGGATACATACATGGAAAAACTGGCAAAAGACCGCAACCGCGACCTCCATGTTCAAATTGAACCCGGCGTTTTTGTGTATGTTGAATCCTTCGATAGCAAAAAGAAAATAGGGAGAAAATTCTCGCTGGAAAAATTTGACGGCCAACGCCTGATGAGCAAAATAATGGCCGACAAACTTACCTGGGATAAGCGCAATAAAAAGTGGAAAATTACCTCCTGGTACAAGCGTGAAATCGATACTGCAAGCAACCAAATGAAACTGTCGCACGGAAAAGAGATGGATACTACCATGAACCTTAAACCCGGCGATTTGTACAGCGTAAAGCGTGATTACGAAGAGATGAACTTTTGGGAACTTAACAATTACATTGCCCGCGAAAAAGAAAAAGGTTCCATTTCGTACAAAAAGTATGAAGTGGAAAAATATAAACGGATAGCCGGTCCGGTGGCCATTCTTATATTAACTTTTATAGGCGTTGCCCTTTCAAGCCGGAAGGTGAGAGGCGGTATCGGTATGCACCTCGGGGTGGGTCTCGGCCTCACCTTCTCCTATATTTTACTCATGCAACTTTCCACCGTTTTTTCAACCATGGGTAACCTGCCTCCTTCGCTTGGCGCCTGGATTCCCAATATTATTTATGCCGGCATCGGCGTTTACCTTTTGCTTAAGGCTCCTAAATAAGCAGGTGGGTAATCGGTTGTTTTTACTTTGATGCTCTATGTTTGGTACACTGATGGGACTGATTGAACTTATTTTTTATGATAAGAGAAAAAATCAGTCTAATCATAATAATCATAACAATCAGTGTACTATTTTATTGAATAGCATACTGAACAAACCAATTTTTAGCGCATCAAATCAGGAAATAGTGTGGAAATTTAACTGATGATATTTTAAAACAGATGTCAGTTTAATTCAATACCTTTGCGAAAATTTTTTGAATAATGATTGATAAAATTCCCTTTAACAAACCGTACTTTGCGGGAAAAGAGGTTCAAAATATTGTTAATGCAGCCTACTACGGCCATCTTTCGGGTAACGGGGCTTTCACAAAAATGTGTCACTACTTTTTTGAAGAGCGCTGGGGTTATGAAAAAACATACCTTACCACCTCCTGTACCGATGCCTTTGAAATGGCTGCCCTGCTGATGGATTTAAAGGAGGGCGATGAAGTAATTATGCCTTCGTTTACCTTTGTTTCTACCACCAGCCCGTTTATTTTGCGCGGCGCTAAAATTGTATTTGCCGACAGCCTTATCAACCATCCCAACATGGATATGGACAAGGTTGAAGCACTAATTACCGATAAAACAAAAGTCCTGTTAGTAATGCATTATGGTGGCGTTGCCGTGGATATGGATAAGGCAGTGGCGCTGGCAAAAAAATACAACCTGATTTTAATGGAAGATGTTGCCCATGCCATCGACTCTTACTACAAAGGAAAACCATTGGGAACCTTTGGCGATTTTGCTGCTTTTTCGTTTCATGAAACAAAAAATGTGAGCAGCGGCGAAGGCGGCCTGCTTGCTGTTAACAACAAAAAATACATTAACCAAGCCGATATTATTTGGGATAAGGGAACCAATCGTGCCGCCTTTGAACGGGGCGAAGTTGACCAATACGAATGGGTAGGCCCGGGAGCTTCATATATGCCTTCGGACATGATTGCAGGTATTTTATATGCCCAGCTGGAAAACATCGAAGAGATACAGAAAAAAAGAATTAAAATCTGGGAACGATACTACGAAAACCTGAAAGTTTTAGAGGAAAAAGGCCTTGCCAAAGTACCCCATCTCCCCGATTATGCAACCAACAACGGCCACCTTTTTTATCTGTTGCTGAAAGATAAAAAACAGCGCAACTCCCTTATAGAACATATGGATAAAAACCACATTATGACGGTGTTTCATTATCTTCCCCTGCATAACAGCCCGTATTACAAGGAAAAACACGATGGCCGTCCGCTGCCCAATGCCGAAAGGTTTGCCGACACCATTATCAGGCTTCCGTTTTTTTATGAGCTTCCGCTGATGGTGGTTGATATGATTTCGGAGAAGGTTAAGGACTTCTTTGTATAATATGCCTGATTTTACCGACCTTTGCACCATGACATCAGATAAAAAATCAATAAGCCTGCTGGCCGATATTTTTGTAAAAAAGGGACTTTCCGATATTGTTATTTCTCCCGGTTCGCGCAATGCGCCCATCATACTTGCTTTTGCCAACAATCCTCAAATAAATGCCCTTAGCATTATCGATGAAAGAAGTGCCGCTTTTTTTGCCCTCGGCATGTCGATTGAAAAACAAAAAGCTACCGCCATTGCCTGCACTTCGGGCAGTGCAGCCTTAAATTATGCACCGGCCATTGCCGAAGCTTTTTATCAAAAAGTGCCGCTGCTGATTTTAACAGCCGACCGCCCTCCTGAGTTGATTGACGTGGGCGATGGGCAAACAATCCGGCAAAAAGATGTTTATGGTAACTACATAAAAGCAAGTTTTGAACTTCCTGAAAATATCGACTCACAGGGTGCATTGGAACTGGCAAACCGAATGATAAATCGCGCCATCGACCTGGCACATTTTCCTGAACCGGGGCCGGTTCATATAAACCTGCCCTTTTCCGAACCCCTTTACAATACCACCGTAGAAGCCGTTGAAGGAAAAGTGTTGCTGCCCGGTATAACTGATAAAAATCCGAAGCAATCCTGTTTCAAAGCGCTTGCCGGCCAATGGAATAAGTATGATAAGATACTTTTAATAGCAGGACAACAAATTGTAAATAGTAAGCTCAATGAAATACTTTCGGAATTTGTAACAGGTAAAAATGTTGTGCTGCTCACTGAAACAACTTCCAACCTTTTTGACAAAAACTTTGTGGGGTGCATCGACAATGTGTTAACGGCAATTAATGAGGATGAGCTTGATTTTTTCAAACCCGGGTTACTCATAACTTTTGGAGGACAGGTTGTTTCAAAAAAGATAAAAAAGTACCTGCGCAGGCATAAACCCGTTGAACACTGGCACCTGTCGCCGGCCGGAGAAGCACCTGACACTTACCAGTGCCTTACGAAACCGGTTGCTATGTTGCCGGAGCTGTTTTTTGAAACCATGGCCAACTATGTAAACACTTCACCGGCAGCGTATGCCAAAGCCTGGATGCAAAAACGAAACAGCGTAATCAACCGCAGAGAAGACTTTTTATCCCAATTGGAATATTCCGACCTGAAAGTATTTGACGTATTGTTGCAACATATTCCCGTTGGAACCACACTGCATCTTGGTAACAGTACCCCCGTACGCTATGCCCAATTATTTGGCACCCGGGAGTTTATTACCTATCGTTCAAACAGAGGGGTGAGCGGTATTGACGGGCAGGTGTCCACAGCAGCAGGTGCCGCTTATGCCACTAAAAATACAAATCTGCTTATTACCGGCGATGTTGGGTTTTTGTACGATTCAAACGGCTTGATGAACCAAAACCTGACTCCCAATTTTAAAATTGTTGTTGTCAATAACGGCGGTGGTGGCATTTTCCGGTTTATTCCCGGCCCTGATACATCGCCACAGTTGGAAAAGTTTTTTGAAACAAAACACAACTATACTGCTGAAAAAATAGCACAGGCGTTTAACATCCGGTATGTAAAAACCGGGTCTGTTCGCGAACTACTATATGCGTTGCCTGAATTTTTCAACGAATCGGAAAAACCTGTTTTGTTGGAAATATTCACACCTGGCAACACCAATGCAATCTTGCTCAGGAAATATTTTGAATATTTAAAAGGATAAATTGAAACCAAACCTTCCCTCACGGCTTGCAACCAACCAATTCATCTCTCTCACGGTTTGTAACCGTGAGACTTGCAAAAAGCCAATTCATTTCCCTCACAGTTTGCAACCGTGAGACTTGCAAAAACTACCAATTCATCTCTCTCACAGTTTGCAACCGTAAGACTTGCAAAAACTACCAATTCATCTCTCTCACAGTTTGCAACCGTGAGGCCTGCAAAAAACCAATTCATCTCTCTCACGGTTTGTAACCGTGAGGCCTGCAAAAACTAATCACAATTACTTTTTTTACCGTCTTTTTACATACTTATTAAAATACTAAAGGGGATAAAGTATGTAAAGCGGGCTGTCGGCATTCGAAATAAAATGGAATCCAAATAAAAAAGCATGAGGAATAAGCGTTCATTGCTTAAGATTGCTCGGGGCTTACGCCCCTCGCAAATTTACCAACCGGAAACTTTCGTAACTTTGCCACAAACAAAAGATTTTACCAATGAAATATGTAGGCGCACATGTTAGTGCATCAGGTGGCGTGGAAAATGCGCCCGTTAATGCTCATAATATAGGAGCAAAAGCATTTGCTCTTTTTACAAAGAATCAACGGCAGTGGGTGTCGAAACCCCTCACCGAAAAAAGCATCGCTCTTTTTAAGGAAAACTGCGAGAAATTCGGATACAAACCCGGTCAAATATTACCGCACGACAGCTATTTGATTAATCTCGGCCACCCCGACAGCATTGCGTTGGAAAAATCCAGAAACGCCTTTTTAGATGAGATGCAACGTTGCGAGCAGCTGGGCCTCGACAGGCTTAACTTTCACCCGGGATCACATCTTAAAAAAATAACCGAAGAAGCCTGTTTAACCACCATTGCCGAATCAATCAACCTCACCCTCGACAAAACCAAAGGAGTTATTGCCGTTATTGAAAATACTGCCGGCCAGGGGTCAAACCTCGGGTATAAATTCGACCATCTGGCATACATAATCGATAAAGTGGAGGACAAAAGCCGCGTGGGCGTATGCCTGGATACCTGTCACACCTACACTGCAGGTTACGACATTAAAACCGAAGCCGGATACAAGCACACTTTTGACGAGTTTGACTCCATCGTGGGATTTCAATATTTAAAAGGTATGCACCTGAACGATTCAAAAAAGGAGTTGGGAACACGGGTTGACAGACATCATAGCATTGGACAGGGATTTATTGGCGAACCGTTGTTTAAAAGAATTATGAACGATGCCCGCTTTGACGACATCCCCTTAATACTGGAAACTCCCGATGATAGTTTGTGGGCTCAGGAGATAGCGCTTCTGTATAGTTTCGTAGAAGCAAACCACCCGGCATAACCCTGTGACTTGACTTAAAGAGTCAGGTTGAATTAAAATGTAAGATTGTACCTGCCGTCTATCCTTCGGCTGGTTAAACGCAAGGCTGGAACTTTAGATTTAAAATTAATTTAGCTGCTTTTCTTTTAATCATCTCCCACGGTTACAAACCGTGGGAGAGGTGTCTGTAAGAGGTGCCTGTAAAAAACCAAAACAATTCACACACTCTCACTAGTAGCAGGGATGTGATTCGAACCCATGGCCTTGAGTCTATAATAAAACCAAAACAATTCACACACTCTCTCACGGTTTGTAACCGTGAGCTTTTGCACCAACAAAAGGGTATTCAATAATAAACAAACCCCTGCGAATACTCAACAATTGCCGGCACTTACCCGGTTGGTTTTGAAAATATATTGATTTTTAGTATATTTGTTCACAACAAAAATCAACTTTTATGAAATTCTTCTACCTTTTCTTGGTGGGCGCAGTATTAACG